>NZ_BAAGGY010000001.1:0-233718 GCF_054658635.1 Agathobaculum sp. TL06 | reverse complement strand
CGTTCAGCGCGCGCTCGCGCTGCTCGATCGTGACTTCGGGGATATCACGAACAGCGAACGTATAGTGATGCGGTGCAGGTACATCCAGCGGATAGTGAGCCATTTTTTTGTCCATATTTATTACCTCCAATAGATCACGGCGCGGTTTGCGCCTTTTGTTAGAGGATACCCCGGTCATCGTATGCCGGCCTGCGTCTCCGGCGTCGCGACTGGCGGACAGTACCTTACAAGGGGAACAGGGGAAAACGCTTACAGGGCCGCGATGACTTCGATCTCGACCAGGGCGTCCTTCGGCAGGCGCGCCACCTCGACCGCCGAACGGGCGGGGTAACCGCCTTCACCGAAGAAGGTGGCGTACACTTCGTTCATGGCCCCGAAGTTGTTCATGTCGCTCAAGAACACCGTGGTCTTAATCACGCGATCCATCCCGACGCCGGCTTCCGCAAGTATCGCCTTGACGTTGGTCAGAGACTGCCTCGTCTGCTCTGCGATCCCTTCCGGAAAGCTGCCTGTCGACGGGTCGATCGGCAGCTGGCCCGATGTGATCACCAGCCCATCCACCGCTACCGCCTGTGCATACGGACCGATCGCCGCCGGCGCTCGCTCCGTATTAATCTCCTTTTTCATCCTTCACCCTCCTCCGTCGTTTTTCTGAGATTATTTTATTACCAGGAGAATAATTTGTCAACATAATTTATGCAATTTGTATAAATACATAAATTATTTTTGTTTATTTAGTGATATATTGCACGATTTTGGTGATCTACGATAAAAAATTTTTGTTTGTTTGCGCAAACTGTAAAAGGTTGGGCAGTCAATTGGTGCTTGCAGGAACGGGAAAGCGTTTGCTGTTTCACGGTGCGATGAAAAAAGGGGAAAAACGGTCGTTAAGATACCGTATAGAAATGGGGCGAACCTGCCAATTTCCTTAAGGTCGCTTGACTTGCCGTTTTATTGATGCTATTTTTGTACCGCTGGGATAAGCGGTGGAGTCTGTCATAGAACCCCTTGCGGTTTCTATTTATTCGCAGCAGTTCAGACGATTAGGGAGGGTGCGCCGCCTTTCCTGATAGAATGAGCAGGCCCTCCCACCGTGAGGTCCTGCTCATTTTTGCAACTGGATAGAGCGGTTGCCGGCGTTAAGACGGCGTAGACGCGGTTTGTGGAATCAGCCCCTCTTTTGTGCGGCTGCGTGCAACTATCTGTATTAAGAAAAAGCTGAGTCGAAAGGGTGGTCGTATGGAAAAGGGAAGAAAAACCACGTTGGAAGAGCGGATAGAAATTGTAAGCTACTGTATCGCGCATGGAAAAGACTATGCACTGACAATAAAAGAATACCATGTTTCCTATTATCAGATTTACGGATGGCTGCGGAAGTTCGAGGCTGAGGGGCCAAAAGGCTTGCTTGACCGACGCGGCAGACGGAAGGATATGCTGCCGGTAAGCGAAATTGCGCAGCTTTCCGAGCGTCGCCTGCACACGGGAACGGGAAAAACACGGGGCAGCGCGGAAGCGTCCGCCGCCGATGGAACGGCAGCAGGCGGCGAGGAACTCTCCCAGGAAAAGCGCGGCGAGATAATCGATATCCGGCTGCGCATCCAGTCCGAGCTTTTGGAAAAGCTGTCGGAGGTATAAAATAAAAAAACAGAAAACCGCGGAAAACCGCGGTTTTCTGTTTTTTTGTCCGTTTAGAGCAAGCCGGCGGCCATAGGCAGTCCCAAACTGATGAAAGGAACATAAGTGACCAGCAGCAGGCCGACCAAAATAGCAACGTAATACCATAGCATATAAGGCATGACGCCGGATAGCGTCGATCGTCCTACCTTGATTGCGACGAAAAGCGTGTTGCCGACCGGCGGGGTGATATTGCCGATGCACAGGTTGTAGACCAAAATCAGACCGAACTGTACAGGGTCCATACCAAAGGTTTTGACAACCGGCAGGAACAGCGGTGTGAAAATCAGGATCGCCGGCGTAACGTCCATGAACGTACCGGCAATGAGCAGGATGACGTTCATAATCAGCAGGATGATGATGGGGTTCTGCGTCAGGCCGAGCAGAGCCTCGGAGATTGCCTGCGGGATCTGGGTGAATGCCATGACCCAGCCGAGAATGTTGGATACGCCGATCAGGAAGACAACCATGCCGCTCATTTTCGCGCTGTCCACAACAATGTTCCAGAAGGATTTTAAGGTGATGTTACGGTAGCAGATGCCCAGGATCAGTGCGTAGACGACCGCGATGGCCGAGCCTTCGGTTGCGGTGAAGATACCGCCGACGATGCCGCCGATGACAACAACGATCAGCGAAAGTGCCGGTATTGCCTTGAGCGTGCAGATGCCGAGGTTCTTCCAGTCGAATTTGCCGGGCAGACCCTTGTAGCCTTTTTTGATCGAAATGATGACCGCCACGACCATGCAGCAGATCGCCCAGATGATGCCGGGGATGTAGCCCGCCATGAACAGCGCGGCTACAGAGGTGCCGCCCGCGGCAAGCGAATAGGTAATCAGTGCGTTAGACGGGGGGATCAGCAGGCCGGACGGGGCGGAGGCGCCGTTTGTGGCAGCGCAGAGCGCCTTGTCGTAGCCCTGCTCCTCTTCGCCTTTTTCCACCATGCTGCCGACCGCAGCAGCCGCCGCGGAAGCGGAACCCGAGATCGCGCCGAACAGCGCGTTGGCGCCGACGTTGGTCACGAGCAGCGCGCCGGGCAGCTTGCCCAATATCGCCATAACAAAATCCACCAGGCGTTTTGCGATGCCACCCTGGTTCATCAGGTTGCCGGCGAGGATAAAGAAAGGAATTGCGGTCAGGCTGAATTTACTCATGCCGACAAAGATGCGCTGTGCGCCGGTAACGACCGATACGTCAAGCGAAACGGTCTGCAAAATCGCGACCAGGGACGCGATACCAATGGAATACGAGATCGGTACGCCGACGATCAGCAGTACCGCCAGCACGCCGATGATAATCAGCAAGGATTCAATAGCCATAGTTTATGCCCCCTCCTGTTTTGTCTCTGTGCCGTTTTTGCAGATATCGGCAATATTCAGCACGGTATAGATCATATTCAACACGCCGCAAAGGGGAAGCACGACATAGAATACGCCGACAGCGACGCCGAGCGACGAGGTCATCTGTCCCATGGCAAGCTGGGAGATCTGCACGCCGCCATAAACCAGAATGATGGCGGAGAAGGCAAAGGCGACCAGCTCGCCGAGGATACCGAGCGTTTTCTGCGCGCCTGCGCCCATGCGCTCCACAACAATCGGGATATTCATATGGCCGCGCTCGCCCGTAATCAGGGACGCGCCCAAAAGGCTGGCCCAGGCAAACAGATAGGAAACCAGCTCCTCAGACCAGGGAGAGGGATCCTGCAGCACATAGCGGGTGAAGACCTGCCAGCAGGTCAGGACGACCATTGCGATAAAGCTTACGCCGGCAAGCACATTGAGCAGCTTGGTGAGCACATTTCTCAACGCTTTCATTTCTCTGGCACCTCCTCAGGACTCGGTCGACGGGTACTGCTTGTTATAAGCCTGTATCGCGTCGTAAATGGGCTTCAGGTCAGGGTATTGCTCGAGCATGGCGTCGTGCATCGGCGCGCAGGCCTCCTGGAACGGCGCCGTGTCGGGATAGAGGAAATGGACGCCCTGCTCGTTTTCCGCGCGGTCCTTAGCGTTTTCGACCGCGGTTACCCACTCTTCCCGCTGGACCTGGTTGACCAGCTCGAAGCCCTCATCGAAGACCGCGCGTTCCTCTTCGCTCAGCCCGTCGAGGAAAGCGATATTGCCGATCAGGATATCCGGAATCATCTGGTGCATGTCGTAGGAATAATATTTGCACACATCACCGTGACCGTTGTCGGTCAGGGCCATTTCGTTATTTTCCGCCCCGTCGATGATCTTGGACTGGAGCGCGGTGTAAACATCGCCGAAGCCCATCGGGGTGGCGGAGCCGCCCAGCAGGCTCATCATCTGCACGTTGGTGGGGGATTGCTGCACGCGGATTTTCAGGCCCTTCAGGTCGGCGGGGGTCTCGATCGGCTTATCGACCGTATAGAAGTTGCGCGTACCCGCGTCCAGCCAGGTCACGGCCTCAAAGCCCGCCTGCTTGGTGGATTCGAAAATCGGGCCGGTGATGGATTCGTCATCCATAGAGGCGTGGTACGCTTCGCTGGAGGCGAACAGGTAAGGCAGGTTGAACAGTGTGTAGTTATCGCTGAAGGTTTCCAGCAAGGAGTTGCTGGCCACACAGAAGTTGATAGCGCCCGTCTGGGTCAACTGCACCATTTCGTTCTGCGAGCCGAGCAGCTCGCTGGGGAAAACCTCAACGTCATACTTGTCACCGAGCTTGCTTTCGATGAACTCCTCAAAAGCGACAAGCGCAAGATGCGTCGGATGGTTGGTGGATTGGTTGTGACCGATTCGGATGATTTCCCGCTGGTCCGCGGCCGAACTGCTGCCGCAGCCTGCGAGCGCGCCGAGCATCAGCGTTGCAGACAATGCCAGCGCCGCCGCACGAAATCTTTTTTTCATAAGCGTCTCCCTTTTATTCTTTCAGTTGCCGCAAAATAATGCGCTTATTCCAGCCCGATATACTGCCAGATATTATTGAAGCAGATATCTTCAATGATTTTGCCGATACCGTCGTAATCCGCGGGCGCCATGCCGGAGGCAATCCATCCGCCGACCAGCTCGCACAGCACGCGGCGGAAATATTCGTGACGCGGATAGGAAAGGAACGAACGGCTGTCGGTGAGCATGCCGACAAAGCGGCTGAGCACGCCGATATTGGCCAGGCTCTTGAGCTGGGCGGTCATACCGTCGAAATGATCGTTGAACCACCAGGCGGAACCGAACTGGATTTTGCCCGCCGTGCTTTCGTCCTGGAAGCAGCCCGCCGCGGCAATGAGCTTGTCGTTGTCCGCTGCGTTGAGCGTGTAGAGGATAGTGCGGGGCAGCTTGCCGCGTACCGCCATGCGGTCGAGCAGAGCGGCGAGCGAAGCGGCGGGGATGGTATCGCCGATCGAGTCGCAGCCGATATCCACGCCGATCGAGCGGAAGCGCTGCGTGTTCAGATTGCGGATCGCACCGATATGGAGCTGCATAGCGAAGCCCTTGTCCGCATACAGGCCGCCCAGGAAGTCCATGATGGCCGACTGGTAGGCCGCGACCTCGTAATCGAGCAGCTGCTCGCCGGCCAGTGCCTTGGACATGGCCTCCTCCGCCGCACCTTCATCCCAGACGGTGAAATCGGGCGCGCCGAACGAATGGTCGGATAGGCGGCAGCCGCACGAGGCAAAATACTCTACGCGGGCGGCCAGCGCCTGCTTGACGTCGTCAAGCGTGCGGACGTAGATTCCGGACGCGGCGCCCAGCTTCTGCAGATAGGCGGGATAGCCGGCGGAAAGGATATCCAGCGCTTTTTCCGGACGGAAGGTAGGCAGCACCTTGGTTGTGAAGCTGTCGTCCTCCGCCAGCAGACGGTGGTAGCGCAGGTCGTCGACCGGATCGTCCGTCGTACAAAGGGCGCGTACATTGCTTTCGGAGATCAGGGACCGCGCCGCGCCCTCCGGACTTTGCAGCTTGCTGTTCGCGCGCTCCCACACCGAATCGGCGGTTTGGCTGCTCAGCAGCTCGTCAATGCCGAAGAAGCGCTTGAGCTCCAGATGGGACCAGTGATAAATGGGGTTCCCAATGAGGCCGGGCATGATCGCGGCGAAGCGGTCGAACTTGTCCCGATAGCTGGCGTTTCCGGTGACGTATTCCTCTGGCACGGCGTTTGCGCGCAGGACACGCCACTTGTAGTGGTCCCCCGCAAGCCAGGCCTCGCCGATATCCGAGAACTGCTTGTTTTCGTAGATCTCTGCCGGGCTGAGGTGGCAGTGATAATCGAAAATCGGCATGCGCTCCGCATGCTCGTGATACAGCCTGCGCGCGGGCTCCGTGGTCAGAAGGAAATCGTCGTGAATGAAACCTTGCATCTGTAAAACCTCTCTTTCTGAAATGATATCGGGGAAATGATTCCTTTTTCCCTCTTTTTGTACTCTTATTATACCGTTTTGTGAAAGTCGATTCTCGGGATATCCTGCTTGAAATATGGTGAATATTGCTATATAATATAAACGCATACAAAAGAGGGGAGGAGAAATTGTTGGATTTGCATAAAGATATTTTTACTCAAAGACAAACGATGGAGCGGCCGGATTTTGAATGCTATCACTATCTGGACGTTGTTCCTCCCGAGGTGGATTTCCATGAGCATGCGTTCTATGAGATTTTCTTTTTCCTGTCCGGCGAGGTGTCCTACAGCATCGAAGGCCGCACCTATCAGCTGCGGCCGGGGGATATCCTGCTCACGGACAATCGGGATATTCACAAGCCGGACATCCGAAAAGGCAAGCCGTATGAACGCTTTGTGATCTGGATTCATCCGGATTTCCTGGCGCAGACGGCGGGGAAGGGCGCGGACCTGACCGCCTGCTTTACGGATGCGAGCCAGAAAAAGTACAAGTTGATCCGGCCGGAGAGCAATGTGCTTTCGCGGCTGAAAGGGATCTGCGAAAAAATGCTGCACAGTCGGGACGAGCAGGAGTTCGGAAGCGGCACGCTTTCGGCGATCTACCTGCTGGAATTTCTGGTTTATCTCAATCGCGCCTATTTTGCCACGCCGGACGCTATTCGGAAGGATGTCACGGAAAATGAAAAAATAAACGAGATCGTGGCCTATATTAACGATTATTTTGCGGATGATTTGACACTTGACCGCCTGGCAGACGTGTTTTTTATCAGCAAATCCTATCTGGCGCATCAGTTTAAGCTCTATACGGGGCTGACGCTCTATCAATTCATTATCAAGAAGCGCCTGACGGTCGCGCGCAACATGCTGTGCGAGGGGGTGCCGGTCATGACCGCCTGCATGCAGTGCGGGTTTAACGATTACTCCAATTTTATCAAGGCGTTCAAACGGGAATTTGGGCGCAATCCCAAGGAGTTTATCCGGAAAAAGTGAGGGAGGAACCGACCGGTTCGTTCCGCAATAAAATGCCTTACGGAAGCGTATTGCGTTTTTCGGGAAAGGGTGTTTTTGTGCGGATACAGATGCTTTCGGTTTTGGCTTTTTCCGCAGCGGCAAGCGCGGACAGCCTGGTCGTGGGGCTATCCTATGGGCTGCGGAAAATAAGGGTCGACTGGAAATCCAATCTTGTGGTGGCCCTGCTGTCCCTTGCGGGGACAGTCTGCTCCATGCTTTTAGGGCGGATGCTCCTGCCGGTGCTGCCCGACCGGTTTGAAAATGTATTGGGCGGCGGCATTATCATGGGCATCGGGCTGTTCGGCCTGCTGCGACCCTGGTTTTCCCAAAAGGGAAAGGACGGCAGGGAGCGTGTTCCGCGCGCATTGACGCTGAAAAGCACCCTGCTTTTGGGCGCGGCGCTGGCGGTAAACAACATTGGGCTTGGCGTGGGCGCCAGCATTACCGGCATGCGGCTTGTTCCAACGGCGGCCTGCGCCTTTTTATGCAGCCTGCTGTTCTTTTTCGGCGGGAATTGGATCGGCGGCCTGCGGGAAGGCGGCATAATCGGATGGTTAGCTGAACCCGTGGCCAATCTGCTGATGGTCGGGCTGGGGATATTTGAAATTCTGGTGTGAACGGACATATGGGCGCATATTACCATGAAGAAGCAGAACAGAGGGGACTTTCGTCCCCTCTGTTCTGCTGTATGGAAATGCTGCCTTACAGGTAATGGTATTTGTGCCGCTGCATCATGAAAAAGCCCACGGCAATGCAGGCGCCGAGCGCCTCAGCGGCGATGACCGAGGTCCATACGCCGTCCAGGCCGAGCCAGACTGGCATGAGGAGAACCAGGCCGCCGCGCAGTACCAGGGAGCGCATGAACGAGATAAATGCGGAAATGACACCGTTGGAGAGCGCGGTAAAAAACGCGGAGGCGTAGATATTGACGCCGCAGAAAAAGTAACAGAGCGCAAACAGGCGGAAGCCGTGTACCGTCATATCGAGCAGGTCGGCGTCGTACCCCACAAAGGCAAAGGACAGGGGGCGGCTGAGCAGTTCGGAAACCAGCACCATGACGACCGAAGTGACCGCGATGATGGCGATGCTTTTGCGGAAAACATTTTTCAGCTCGCTGTGGTTGGCGGCGCCGTAATGATAGCTGACGATTGGCGCGCTGCCGACCGAAAAGCCGAGGAAGGCAGCGATAAAGACGAAATCCACATACATCATGACCGAATGCGCCGCCACGCCCGCCTCGCCGATGATCCGCATGAGCTGGATATTGAACAGGATACCCACGATGGAGGCGGAGATATTGCTCATTAGCTCGGAGGAGCCGTTGGTACAGGTATGCAGGAACTCCTTGGGATAAAACTGCGTTTTGGACAGACACAGGCGGTCGGGAGACGCACGGAAAAAGTAGACCAGCGGGATCAAGCCGCCGACACAGTATCCTGCCACCGTGGCCAGCGCCGCGCCTACAACGCCCATCTGGAAAACGGCGATAAACACATAGTCGAGCACCATGTTGGTTATGCCGGCCGAGATGGACAGCACAAGCCCCATTTGCGGCTTTTCCGCAACGACCAAAAAGCTTTGGAACGAAACCTGCAGCATAAACGCTGCGTTGCCGAGCATCATGATGCGGCCGTATGCAATACAATCGTCCATCAGCAGGTCGCTGGCGCCGGACAGCCGCGCGATCGGCTCAATAAAAATCGCGCAGGCGACGGACAGGATTACGCCCAGAATGATTACGCTGTAAATAATCATGGAGAAATAGCGGTTGGCCAGTTCACGGTCGCCCTCGCCCAGCGTGCGCGCCACGATCGCGCTGCCGCCCGTGCCGAGCATGAATCCGGCCGCGCCGATGATCATGGTGGCGGGGAAAATAATATTGACCGCGGAAAGCGCCAGATCCCCTACAAGATTGGAAACAAAAAGTCCGTCGACCACGCTGTAAATGGAAGCGACGATCATCATGACGATGGATGGAAGGGTGAAGCGCAGCAGCTTTCGGTAACTGAAGTGATCGGAAAGTCTGATTTGCATAAAAATTATCCTCCAAAAGATTTTCCGGATAAAAGCCTGCCAGCCTCCTCGCGCAGCAGGTTCAGGTGTTTTTGCCCAAGGGATAGGATCGCGGCGCGCTCGGACGCCGAAAGACGGAGAAAAGCCCGCTCCTCCATCTTGAACACATTATCGACCGTGCGCCTGGCGAGCGCAAGACCGGCTTCGGTCAAATAGATATTTTTGTTTCGGCGGTTACCGGACGCACATTCCAGACGGATATAACCATCCGCTTCCAGAGATTTGAGCGCGGAGTTGACGGTCTGTTTGCTGAGATAGAGCGTATTGCACAGCTCGGTCTGGGTGAGGGGGCGGTCCTCTTCCCGCAGCACATAGAGGATCCAACTCACGCTTTCGGAAATACCGTAATGCCTGGAAAGCAGACGGTAAAGCTGATTGCTTTCCTTTTGCAGACCGTTATAGATCCGGCTGAATTCCGGATAAGAAATCGAGTCCATAGGGCAAGCTCCTTTCATGTCCGAAATCGGACTGTTTGCAGTATAGTCCGATTTCGGATAATTGTCAAGGAAATTTTTCAAGTTTTTGCAGGCGAAAATAAAAAGCAGCCTTTCCGCACGAATAAGTACGGAAAGGCTGCTTTTTGTTTAACGGGTAGGTCTTATTTCTGAAGGCGCCGGTACAGCTCAATCAACTGCTCGGCAAGGATGCGGGTGGATTCCGCCATGGCAAGCTGATCCTCTGCATGAACCAGCGTCAGGCGGGTCAGCAGACCGTTTTCGCTGTTGACCTCTTCCTGGATCAGATCAAAATGGGCGTTGTGCGCCTGCAGGTATTCTTCGTTTCCCCGTTCGACAGAGGCCTCGGCCTGAGGGAAATCGCCGCTTTTTGCGTACTCGACCGCTTCGAGGAAATCGCTTTTCGCCGCGCCGCTGAATGAGATGAGCTGGAAACAGGCCTGCTCAAGCTGCTCCTGTGTGATTGCCATTTACTTGTCTCCCATGTGCTTTTTGATATCGTTATAAACCTTTTTGCCGTCCATCGTGCCGTAAGCCATCATATCGATGACCTCGACCGGCTTGCCCTCCGCCATTTCCGCGATGCGGTTCTTGAGATAGCGGACCTGCGGCCCGAGCAGGATGATGTCGGCCTTGCCGACGTGCTCGCGCGCCTTAATTTCGCTGGCGGCCCATACGGTCATTTCGCAGCCGTCCTCCTTGGCGGCGGCCGCGATCCGGTCGCACAGCATGCCGGTCGACATGCCCTGCGAGCAAAGCAGTAATACGTTCATAAATGAAAAGCCTCCTCTGTTATTTTTCGACACAATATGTTATACTGATAAGAACAGCAGAATAATGAAATGGGGGTGCTGTTGATGAATTTAATCGATTTGTCCAAACGGCATTTGCTCAACGAAACCGAGCATAGGGTGCTGGAGCAGATACTTGACGCGGTGGAGCATGATACGAAAATCAATATCCGTTCGGTCGCGCAGCAGTCTTATGTGTCCACGACAACGGTTATCAAGCTTTCCAAAAAGCTGGGATACCAGGGCTACAGCGATATGATCTATTCTCTCCGCCGCCATGCGGAGGAGGAGCGGAATGCCGCGGCCGGAATCGACCTGACAAGCATTTTGGAAACCGTGGATGAGGCGCGCATTGAAGCCTTTGCAAATGAGATTCTGCGCTGTCGGAACAACTGCATTTTTATCGTGGGGCTTGGCTTTTCAACGATCGCCTCGTCGTACTTTATGCGCCGGTTGGCGACGCTGGGCATTCTTGCGTACGACGGCGCGCCGGTCGATATGATGCGGGGCGGGGACCAGCCCAGCCTGACGCTGATTCTGTCCAAAAGCGGGGAAACGCGCGACCTGGTGGACATAGCCCTTCATGCGCAGACCCTGCAGCACAAGCTGTATACCATCACGGCGCACGGGGATTCCACGCTGGGACGCATGAGCGACAACTGCCTGGTGATCCGAACCGGAGGGTCGGTAGCGTATAACGTTCCTGATTTCTTTATCGGGCGGACGATCATCCTGTTCGAATATATCCTGTCCCGTCTGGTGGATCGGCTGCAGCAGGAAAGCTGACCAATATGACTGCTATTTCTATTTTAACAGGCCGGAGCGCGGGCTGCAACCGCGGCGGAAAAATCGGAAACATGTTTTTTATACAGTTGACAAATTTTTTATTCATTTGAAATACTTGAAAAAAAGTCCGTATTCTTTATGCTTAAAGACATAAGGGAATACGGGCTTTTTGCGCCCTAATATAAGGATATAAAAGGAGGAGTGGCTGTCATGAAGCAGTTTTCGATTGTGATCGCAGGCGGCGGCAGCACCTATACGCCGGATATGCTGGAGATGCTTTGCCTGGTGCGGGAGCATTTTCCGCTTCGCCGGGTCGTGCTGTATGACAACGACGCGGAAAGGCAGGAGCATATCGGCCGTTTTGGCGAAATACTTTACCGCGAATACTATCCGGAGGCTGAATTCGTCTATACAACAGACGAGGAAACCGCGTTTACGGATATTGACTTTGCGTTGGTGCAGATTCGGCCGGGCGGCTTGAAAATGCGTGAAATGGATGAAAAAATCCCGCTGAAATACGGCGTGATCGGCCAGGAAACCTGCGGCCCCGGCGGTTTTGCCTACGGGATGCGCTCGGTGCCTGCGATGATCGAGCTGGTGCGCGCGATCCGCCGCTGGTCGCCGGAGGCATGGATCCTCAATTACTCCAATCCGGCCGCCATTGTCGCGGAGGCGACCAAGCGCGTTTTTCCGGATGATTTCCGCCTGATCAACATTTGCGATATGCCGATCTCGATCATGGATATTTTCTGCCCGCTGGCCGGCGGGCGCAAGCGAACCGATGTGGAACCGCGTTATTATGGACTCAACCATTTCGGCTGGTTTACCGCCATGTATGACAAAAAAACGGGCGAGGATGTGCTGCCGGAGATACTGGAAAAGCTCAAGCGCGGCAACTGCGACGATGAGCTTGGTTTTTCCGGCAAAAACGACGCCTACTGGAATTTCACGTTCAAGCATCTGGAAAAAATGGTGCAGGATTTTCCGCACTCTCTGCCGAATACCTATATGCAATACTATTTGTATCCGCAGACCATGGTTTCGCATACCAATCCCAACTATACCCGTGCGAACACTGTTATGGACGGGCGGGAAAAGCGCGTAAAGGCGTACTGTGACGAAATCGTGTCCCTGGGGAAGATACGCGGCACAAAATTTGACCTGGATCAGAAATACAGCGCAGGTTCGCATAAAAATGCAGACGGCGAATTTGAATCCGCGACGATCGCGCACAATGACGCGCATGCGACCTATATTGTGGAACTGGCGATGAGCATTGCCTATAACCAGAACGAGGTATTCCTGCTGATGGTTGAGAACAACGGCATTGTCCCCAACCTGTCGGATGGGATGATGCTGGAGGTCGCCTGCCGCGTGGGGGCGCGGGGCGGCGAGCCGTTGCGGATACAGCCTGCGGGGACTTTCGAAAAGGGCCTGCTGGAAGGGCAGTACGCCTATGAAAAGCTGACGGTGGACGCGGCGCTCGAAGGCTCTTACCAAAAGGCGCTGCAGGCGCTTGTCGTCAACCGCACGGTGGTGGATACCGATCTGGCGCGCAGGATTTTGGACGAATATATCGCGGTCAACGGGGAGCATTTCCCTGTTTTGAAATAGATATAAACCAGAAAACCAAGGGGGAACAAAAATGAGTAAAATGACGGGATTTATGGAGACGCATCTGATGCCGCTGTCGCAGAAGCTCTCCAGCAACAAGTATCTGGTCGCGCTGCGCGACGGCCTGATGCTTTCCATGCCGCTGCTGATTATTGGATCGATCGCCATTGTCATCGGCGACTTCCCAGTGCAGGCCTTCCATGATTTCATGGCCTCTATCGTGGGCGACGTATGGTATTCCTGGTGCTGGGATATGGTCAATCCGGCGACGATGGGCCTGGTAGCCCTGTTTGCGGTGGTCGGCGTATCGCACAGCCTCGCGTCAGAGGAGGAGGTCGAGCCGTTGCCCGCGGTTGCGATCTCGATTGCGGCCTACTTCCTGCTGCTGCAGCAAATGGAGGAGGGCGGCTACGCCGCGTCGAGCTTTGAATCGGGCGGCCTGTTTACCGCCATGCTCACCGCGCTGCTGGCGACCAAGCTGTATGCGGTGCTGCTGAAAAAGAATGTGAAGATCAAGATGCCCGCCACGGTGCCGAGCTTCGTGTCCCGACAGTTTGAGGCGCTTATTCCGGCAACGGTGGTCGTTATTCTGTTCCTGATTATCCGCCTGATCTTTGCTGCGACGCCGTTCGGCACTGTGACGAACTTCATCGTGACCATGATCCAGATGCCGCTGACCGATATCGGTACGACGCTGATCGGCACGCTGTTTATTACCATACTGAACTCTATCCTGTGGTTCTTCGGCATCCACGGCACGGCGGTCATCGACTCGTTCATGGGTCCGCTGTGGTATGCGGCGCGCTTTGCCAACCTGGATGTGTTTGAGGCGTCTGCAACGGCTGCGCGCCAGTATATCGTGACGCAGGACTTCGCAAACCACATCATCTTCCTGGGCGGCACGGGCAATACGGTATCGCTGGCAGCGATCATGGCGTTCAAGTGCCGCTCCAAGCGCATCAAGTCGCTGGGTAAGCTCAGCCTGCTGCCGGGTATTTTTAACGTCAACGAGCCGGTTATCTTCGGTCTGCCGATGGTGCTCAACCCGATGATGGCCCTCCCGTTCTTCATTGTGCCGCCTGTCACCGTGCTGATTTCTTTCTGCGCCATGTATTTCGGCCTGGTGCCGTATCCGACGGGCGTGACCGTGCCGTGGACGCTGCCTGCGCCGTTCGGAGGCTGGATGATGTGCAACGACTGGCGCGGCGGCGTGCTGCAGCTGGTGGTGCTGCTGATCGGCGGTCTGATCTATTACCCGTTCATCACGGCGCTGGATAAGCAGTATTTGAAGGAAGAACAGGCTGCGCCGGCCGAGGAGATCGGGGAATAATATGCACGCGGTGCTGTTTGCCAGCGATTTTGACGGCACCCTGTCCCATGGACAGGAGATCGACGCGCAGACCTTGGCCGCGGTCAGCCGGTTCCGTCAAAAAGGCGGGCGCTTCGGCATATGCAGCGGGCGGGACCCGGGAACCCTGAAAGACGAGCTTTCCCAGCATGGGCTGGCCTGCGATTTCCTCATCCTGATGAACGGCGCGCGGATAGAGGCGGGCGCGGACTGCCTGCAGGAAAAGCTGCTTTCCGGCTGGGAGAAGGCCTTGCCACTGCTGCGGGAGCGGTGCCTGTTCTTCACGATACTCGGCAGGGAAGAAGCGTATATGTTCCGCAGCGGCAAAGAGCGCACCGCAGAGGTATCCGCAGGGGAGCAGGCCTACATAGATGCGATCGGGCGGGTGTACGCCATGCGCCGGTGTGCGGAGGAGCTGGCGGCGGTCTATCAGATCAGCTGCCGCACACAGGACGGCCGCGCGGCGGTCGCGCTGGCGGATGCGCTGCACAGGCTCGGCCTGTCCGCCTGGCCGAACTGCGAATATGTGGATGTCGTGCCGGAGGGCGTAGGCAAAGCGCCGGCTGTTGCGGCGGTTGCCGCGCATTTCGGCGTTGCGCCCGGGCAGGTCTATACGGCGGGGGATGGACGGAACGATATGGAGATGCTGTCCCGTTTCCGCGGCTTTGCCATGTCCAGTGCGGAGGAATGCGTTCAGCAGGCCGCCTCATGGACGGTGAAAACTGTAGGGGAAGCGCTGGAACAGGTTTGCGGGGAGGCGTTTGCATGAAAACCAATGCAGTCGGGCCGTTTCGGCGGCTGGCCGCTTACGCGGTGGACTGGTATTTGGCGACGATGGCATGCGGCGCGCCGCTCCTGCTCGTCAATTCCATGCGTACCGGTTCCACGGCAATCGACACCTCTATCCCAGACGGCGCTGCCGGCTGGCTTTGGGGAACGGTCGCGCTCCTGCTGGGCGTGTTGTACTATTGGCTGATTCCGCTTCTCTGGAATGGACGGACGCCGGGAAAACGGCTGTTCCGTCTGCGCATTGTGCGCGCAGGGAGTGCGGGCAGGGTGGGCGCGGGTGCGCTCGCCCTGCGGCAGATCGTTGGAATTTTGCTGGTGGAGGGCGCGGTCGCGTTCCCCAGTCAGCTACTGCGGGAACTGATCGCCCGCGCGGCGGGTGACAGCGTCGCGAACGCGCTGCGGATCGCGATGGTGGCGGTGACGATCGTTTCGATCATGCTGGGCATGTATACGCCGAGCAGGCGTATGCTGCATGACCGGCTTTCCGGCACCAGCGAAATCTTCGAGGAAAAGGAATAAGGAAAAGCAGCCGGCAGGTTCCGGCTGCTTTTTATATGGTTTTTGCATTGCATGAGAACGTCCGGTGTGATAAAATAATCATAATCTGGGCAATTATACCCTTGCAGGAATATTGGAGTGAATATCATGGACTATCATCTGTTGGCGGAACGCCTGTTTCCGCATATCCATACCACGCCGGAGGAGATCGAGGCGCGCTACCCGAAGCGCCAGCTTCCCGAGGGCGCGAAGGTGACCCGCATGGGGCCAAGCCCCACGGGCTTCATGCACCTGGGCAACCTGTACGGCGCGCTGGTGGACGAGCGCCTGGCGCACCAGTCGGGCGGCGTGTTCTACCTGCGCATTGAGGATACAGACAAAAAGCGCGAGGTAGAGGGCGGCGTGCAGACCATCATCGAGGCGTTCTCCTCGTTCGGCCTGCCGTTCGACGAGGGCGCGTCGCTCGACGGCGACAACGGTGTTTACGGCCCCTACCGCCAGTCCCAGCGCGCAGAGATCTACCAGACCTTTGTCAAGTCGCTCGTGGAGCGCGGCATGGCCTACCCGTGCTTCTGCACTGAGGAAGAGCTGGCCGCGGCGCACGCCGCGCAGGAAGCGAACAAGGAAAACTTCGGTTACTACGGCAAATATGCCGTGTGGCGCGACCGGTCGATGGAAGAAATCGAGGCCGAACTGAACAAGGGTACGCCCTATGTGGTGCGCTTCCGTTCGGAGGGCAGCATTGAAAACAAGGTCCGTCATGAGGATCTGGTCAAGGGTAAGATGGAGGTCACGGAGAACGATCAGGACGTGGTTATCCTCAAGTCGGACGGTATCCCGACCTATCATTTCGCGCATGTGGTGGACGACCACCTGATGGGTACGACGGTCGTTGTGCGCGGCGAGGAGTGGCTCGCAACCCTGCCGGTACACCTGCAGTTGTTCCGTGCTATGGGCTGGAAAGCGCCCAAGTACGCGCACACCGCACAGTTGATGAAGATCGACCCCGAGACCGGCGGCAAGCGCAAGCTGTCCAAGCGCAAGGACCCTGAGCTTGCGCTCACGTTCTACGCGCAGGAGGGCTATCCGGTACCCGCGGTGCTGGAATACCTGATGACGCTTTTAAATTCCAATTTCGAGGAGTGGCGGCGCGCCAATCCGGACGCGCCGATGAACGACTTCCCGTTCTCGACCAAGAAGATGAGCGGCTCGGGGGCGCTGTTCGATATCGAAAAGCTGCGCGATGTGTCCAAAAACGTTATCTCCCGCATGGATGCGGATACCGTGTACGGTTATATCACGGACTGGAGCGCGGCAAACGATCCCGCGTTCCACGCGCTGCTCACGCGCGATCCGGCGCGCTCCAAGGCGTACCTCGCGATCGGCCGCGGCGGCAAAAAGCCGCGCAAGGACCTGGCGCTCTGGTCGGACGCCAAGGGTTATATGGACTTTATGTTCGACGAGCTGTTCCAGCCGGACTACACCATGCCCGAGCGCGTGTCTGCGGAGGACGCTAAGGCCATCCTGACCGACTTCGCGGCCGTGTTTGACGAGAGCGACACGCCGGACGGCTTTTTTGAAAAAATGAAGCAGATCGCGTCCCAGCACGGTTATGCGGCGGACACCAAGGCGTACAAAGCCGACCCATCCGCCTACAAGGGCGCGGTGGGCGACGTGTCCATGGTGGTGCGCGTGGCGGTTGCCGGACGGCAGAACGCGCCCGATCTGCAGACGGTCATGGGCATTATGGGGCGCGAAAAGGTACTCGAACGCCTGAAAAAATGTGCGGATGCGCTTTGATCCGCTTTTGGGGGAATTAATAACGCTATGATGGAAAACGTAAGTAACTTTCTGACCGAGATCATTGACGCAGACCTGGAGGCGGGGCTGAACGAGCAGATCCATACCCGCTTCCCGCCCGAGCCGAACGGCTATCTGCATATCGGTTCGGCCAAGGCAATCTTTATCAACTGGTCGATCTCGAAAAAGTATAACGGCAAATTCAACCTCCGTTATGACGACACCAATCCGGTCAAGGAGGACACCGAGTATGTGGACTCCATCTGGGAGGATATCAAATGGCTGACCGGCGAGGAGCCCACGGGCGGCGTGTTCTATGGCTCGGATTATTTTGAAACCTGCTACGACTGCGCGGTGGCGCTCATCAAGGCCGGCAAGGCTTATGTGGACGACCTGACGCAGGAGGAGATGCGCAGCTACCGCGGCTCGCTGACCGTGCCTGGCAAGCCCAGCCCCTACCGCGACCGTCCGGTGGAGGAGAATCTGCAGCTGTTCGCGGATATGCGCGCGGGCAAGTTTGCGGATGGTTCCAAAACGCTGCGCGCCAAAATCGATATGGCCAGCCCGAACATGAACCTGCGCGATCCGGCGATTTACCGTATCGTGCGGGCGCACCACCACCGTCAGGGGGATAAGTGGTGTATCTATCCGCTGTATGACTTTGCCCACCCGATTCAGGATGCGATCGAGGGTATCACGCATTCGCTTTGCTCAATCGAGTTTGAAAACCACCGCCCACTGTACGAGTGGGTCGTGGACAACTGCCCGCTGCCGCATCATCCCAAGCAGCGCGAGTTCGCCCGCCTGAACATGACGCATACGGTCATGAGCAAGCGCTACCTGCGCCAGCTTGTGTTCGAGCACCATGTGGAGGGGTGGGACGACCCGCGTATGCCCACCCTGTGCGCGCTGCGCCGCCGCGGCTACACGCCGAGCGCCATCCTGGATTTCGTCCAGCGCGCGGGCGTGGCCAAGGCGG
This sequence comes from Agathobaculum sp. TL06, assembly GCF_054658635.1. Lineage (NCBI taxonomy): Bacteria > Bacillati > Bacillota > Clostridia > Eubacteriales > Butyricicoccaceae > Agathobaculum > Agathobaculum sp. TL06. The sequence goes on along the minus strand of NZ_BAAGGY010000001.1, from coordinate 215,553 downwards.
ATTCACTGGTGGATATCAAGCTGCTGGAGCACTGCATCCGTGAGGAACTGAACGACACCGCGCTGCGCCGCATGGCGGTCACCGAGCCGGTCAAGCTGGTTATCACCAACTATCCGGCGAACCAGTGCGAGGAATTTGAGGTGCCGAACAACCCGCGCGACGAGGCCGCGGGTACGCGCAAGGTGCCGTTCACGCGCGAGCTGTATATCGAAAAGAGCGACTTTGCCGAGGTGCCGCCCCCGAAGTTCCAGCGCTTAAAGCCGGACGGCGAGGTGCGCCTGATGGGCGCGTATATTGTGAGATGCAACGAGGTTGTCAAGGACGGGAACGGCGAGATCGTCGAGATCCGCTGCACCGCCGACCTTGAGACTGGGAACGGGATGCCCGCGGACGGCCGCAAGGTCAAGGGTACGATCCATTGGGTGTCGGCCGCGCATGCGGTCGATGCGGACCTGTACCTGTACGATAACCTGCTGACGATCGAGAACGCGAACGACCTGCCTGAGGGGAAAGACTATCTGGATTACCTCAATCCGGACTCCCTCAAAAAGCTGACCGGCTGCAAGCTCGAGCCCGCTCTCGCGGACGCGAAGGAGGGCGAGCGCTTCCAGTTCGTCCGCATGGGCTATTATGTCAAGGATCGGGAGTCAGGGCGGTTTAACCGCATTGTCACTCTCAAGGACAGCTTCGCCAAGACGCTGCAAAAGTAAAAAAGCAGGCGGCGGGAAATTCCCGCCGCCTGTTTATTGTACTTCAGACCCGCTGCCATTCCTCGGCCGCAGTATGCCTTTGATAGACAGGGTAATAGCTGTGACCGCCGCCGTAGGTGAAAATTGTGTCGCATTCTGCGGGCAGGGAAATGGTAAAAGTATCCCGTGCTCCATTTGGATTGTTCAGGCCGTAGGTGGAGTAAAAGGTCAGATACAGCCCGTCGTCACGCGTATCGATGCGGCAGTCGCGTACATAGCCCACACTGGAAACCACCGATACGCGGACGGTTGCCGTGCCGTCGGGCGACACGGTTAACTCTGTCGGGATTGCGCTGGAAAGCGGGGAGCTGGTGGAGGGGAGCGCGACGCAGAGCAGCGTCGCAGCCAGCAGGAAAATACAGGGGAACAGGCGTTTTCGCATGAGGGAGCTCCTTTCATTTCGCGCGGTGCTGCCGCTTCCATTCCTTGATTTGTTCCAGACGGGCCTTGTATTTGGCTTCCAGCCCCTGCTCGGTCGGGCGGTAGTATTCCCGCCCCGCAAGCGAATCCGGCAGGCATTGCATATCGGTCAGCTTATCGGCGGCGTCATGGGCGTATTGGTAGCCCTTGCCGTAATCCAGTTCTTTCATCAGGCGGGTGGGCGCGTTGCGGATGACCAACGGAACCGGTTCGCTGAGCTGGGTAAGCGCGTCCTTTTTCGCGCTTTCATAGGCCATATACAATGCGTTTGACTTGGGCGCGAGTGACAGATACACCACCGCATGCGTCAGGTGGACCGAGCATTCCGGCATGCCGATAAAATGGCACGCCTGATAAGCCGCGACCGCGACCTCGAGTGCGCGGGAATCCGCCAGGCCGATATCCTCACTAGCAAAGCGGGTCACACGGCGCGCGATATAGAGCGGGTCCTCGCCCGCTTCGAGCATGCGCGCAAGCCAGTAGACCGCCGCGTCCGGATCGGAGTTGCGCATGGACTTATGCAGCGCGGAGATCAGGTTATAATGCTCCTCGCCGGTTTTGTCGTACAGCAGCGATTTTTTGGAGATACACTGCGCAAGCGTTTCGGGTGTTACCGTGACCGTGCCATCCGCCTCGTCGCCGTTCAGCACGACCATTTCGAGCGTGGAAAGCGCGCAGCGCGCGTCGCCGTTGGCGAAATTCGCGATCGCCTCCAGCATGTCGGGCGCAATGTGGATTTTCTGCCCGCCGAAGCCGCGCGGGTCGGTAAGCGCGCGGGAGAGCAGGGAAGTAAGGTCGTCCGTCCCCAATGCCTGCAAAACGAACACCTTGCAGCGGGATAAAAGCGCGCCGTTGACCTCAAAGGATGGGTTTTCGGTCGTCGCTCCGATCAGGATGATGCTGCCTTTTTCGACAAAGGGCAGGAACGCATCCTGCTGTGCCTTGTTAAAGCGATGTATCTCGTCCACGAATACGATCGTGCGCTCTCCGAAACGGCGGTTGTCCTCTGTCTGCTGCATGACCTGCTTGATTTCCTTGATACCGCTGGTGACTGCGGAAAAGTCGATGAACGACGCCCGGGTATGGTTCGCGATGATGCGCGCGAGCGTGGTTTTGCCCACGCCGGGCGGTCCCCAGAAGATCATCGAACTGATGCGGTCGCTTTCAATCAGGCGGCGCAGCACCTTGCCCGACCCAAGCAGGTGGGACTGTCCGGCGAATTCGGAGAGCTCCTGCGGCCGCAGCCGTGCTGCGAGCGGACGGGTGTCGTCCCCGCCGAAAAGTGTCTGCTGCTCCATAGCGCGCCTCCTTTCCGTTTGGTGATGATTTCGTAGTACTGCCACCTGGCATGCGGGGGTGCATTGCCTGACATGCCGGACGTTCTGTGGCTATTATACCACCGAACAAATGTTCCTGCAAGGAGGACGCAAAAAATCCCCTCTGAAAAGAGGGGATTTTTTTACAACAGGCTTACTGCAGGGGAACGGTCACTCCGTCAAAATTGAGGGAAGCGATGCTGGCAGGGTCGATCGGCTTGTCAAACAGCCATTGGTCGATCGCGTGGCCGGCCCCGCTGCTGCCGTTCCAATCGTCGACGCACCAGCCGCCTTCAATACAGTTGTTCGTCAGATAGAGCTTTTCACCGTCCCTGGTCATGGCAAAGGTCGGGCGGTACCCTAAAATTGTCCCTTCGCTGGAGGAGAGCGCGTAGAAGCCGATTTCAGAGACGCGAATCTCCTCCACCAAAGCGCCGCCTACCTGCACGTTGGGATAGTAGGTGATCTCTTCGACCGGCCGGATAGTGATATCCGCGGACCATTCGCCGGTGACCGCGGGCAGGACCAGCAATGTGCCGGCTAAATCGTCAAAGGCAACGTCGCCCAGATCCGAGGGGGACACGCTGAAAGACATATCCTGATACCAGATCCCGTTTTCCTCAAACATACTGTTGCCAAGCTCCTGGTTATAGACAGCGTGGTCCTTTTCCCCTGAAATGCTGCGCGCGGTCGTGATCAGGTAGCTGTCTTCCCGATTCGCGGCGCCGAGGAAAGCCAATTGCAAATGAAGGCGTCCGTCGCTGGCAAAGCCAAAGGAGGACACACGGACAGAATCGGTATGCTCCAGCGGGGCAACCGTTTGCTCAGGGACCAGGACGAGCGAACCGTCAGGGGCGGTGGTGCTGGCTAACGTCTGCGCCGTTACCAGCTCCATCGGCACTGTCACGTCAGAAACCTTCTGCCGGGGCTGGAACCGGTCAAAGCAGATGGAGACGGGGACGCTTTCCGTAACGCCATAGCCGGTGCTGAAAAATTCGATCAGTGCGGTGTGGGTTTCTTCATCATACGAGATGACCTGCGGCCGGCTGAACAGCGACATGCCTAAATTTGGGATGTCGGCGACATATCCGTTAATATCCATATCCGCGCTCAACCGGTCGCCCGTCTTGTCCTGCACCTCTGCCCAGATGCGGACATAGGTGCTGCTGGAGAGCGCGGAAACCGGCCGCACTTCGATACCGTCGTACTCCATAGCGATGCCGGTGAGGCTCTGGCTCTGTCCCGCGAAGCTGCCGAGCGCGTTTTGCAGCGCCGCGCGGAGCGCGGGGACAGCGGCGGCGAACGCCGAAAAGGTCAGAAGCGCCGCCAGAACAGCGGCCGTCAGGATGCGGCCGGTCGTCCAGCGCAGGGCCTTTCCGCGGCGGGGCCGGACGCCGCGCAGGATTTGGGCGCGCCGTTCGGGTGAAAGTGTGACATTTGCCATGGTCATATCAAGATCCCTCCTCATATTGCGCTTATTCATCATAGTACCATCCTTTCAGGCTCTCGCGCAGCTTGCTTCGCGCACGGGACAGGCGGGCGGTGACGGTCGAAATATCCACATGAAGGATCTCGGCGATCTCGCGCGCTTTAAGTTCCTGATAATAGTGCAGGATGATGACTTCACGGTAAGGGCGGGAAAGTGCCAGAATGGCGCGGGGCAGGGTATCGTCCACCTGAGGGTCATCTGCGGGGGCGAACAGCGCGTCCAGCTCTTCGGCGGGCGCGCGGCGGCGCTTCCAGGGGGAGCGCAGGTAGCTTTTGCATACGTTGATGGCGATACGGGTGATCCAGGTCGTTTCGCTGCCCCCGCCGTGGAATTGTCCGGCGCCGCGCCACGCCTTGAGCATGGTCTCCTGTACTGCGTCCTCGGCCAAATGCACGTCTTTCAGATAAAGCGTACACAGGCGCAGCAGCCGGTCGCCCCAGTCATCGAGCAGGCGCGCAAAACCGTCCTCGTCCTGCAGATACGAGGGGGCGTTGCTTTCGACAGCTTCCACAGCGGCTCCACATCCTTTCCAATCATTTGACGCGCGAAAGGAGCGGATTACTGCAAGAAAAAGGAGACTTTTTTGAAAAGCCTCCTGAAAGCGGAAAAACAGTAACGCGGTCATAGCAGGCAAGTCTCGACCGCCGCATCGGGTGCGAGTGTGCAGACATAGCCGGAAAGCCGTTCCAGCGCGTCCCGCAGCAACTCCGGCGGCGTGTCCGGCGTGCCGAAAACAGGATAAAACACATGCAGGCTTTCCGGACAGGCACAGGTGCGCGTATCCGCACCCGCGATCATGCTGAAGATGATCCCGCTGCGGTCGCGGCCGCACAGGTCGCCGGGATAGGTGTGCGTGCTGTCGCTGCGCATGCCGGCAAACGGCAGCTTGGCGTCAGGAGAGAACAGGGTGAGAGGGCCGTCCATACGGTCGATATCATGCGTGCCGGACAGGACAAACGTACACAGTTCGAGCAGGAACGGGACCTCGGTGATCGGGTTGACCTCCGGAAACGGGCGTCCCTTGAACAGGACGGATTCAAACTGCTGCATAACCGGATAGGTTTTCCGGAATTTCCGGAAAAAACGGAAATAGGGGTTTTCCCCAAAGACCGCCTTGCGGTCGTAATCCGCATAACGGGCCTTGCATGCGGAAAGCTCTTTTTCAGCAAGCGCGCGGAATGCGGCTTCCTCCCATTCGCGCCGCGCGGGATAAACGACCTCGGCAATGCCGAAAGGGATGCCGCGCGCGGAAAAGGAGGCGTCTTGTATCATGTCTATCATGTCAGATCACCTTGCTGGATGAAGATATGCAGGGGCGTCGTAGCTGACTGGCGCGCCGGTCAAAACGTCGTAATAGTACCAGCGGTCGCCGTCCGCGAAAAAGTAAACGCCGAGCGGATTCTGCGACCGGTCGCCGGTGATGCGGCCGATAAAGCGCCCGCCCTCCGCTTCGCCGATGGGGGTGATCGCCTTTACGGTGACGGGATGCAGCACGGCGAGGAATACTAAGGAAGTGAGCAGAAGAGGGAGGAAAAAGATCATCAGAAAAACAGCGGCACTGTGCAGAGGGGAGCGCGCTTTGCGAGGGGGAGAGGGGGAACGGAACCGGCTGTGCCGGTAGAGCACGAACGCCGCCCATAAAACAAGAAGCCCTGCCAGCCACCAAAACCATACGTTATACAGAAAATAATTGATGCCATACTGTCCGGCCTCCCAAACGGCAATATAAGCAACCGCGGTACAGAGCAGCAGGAGTAGCGCCTGCTTCCAACGCGGCATTTCTGTTTGTTCCTTTTTGTCCGCGGGATCGGTGAGCGAAGCTTCAAGCAGGATGACGCCTCCATATACCCAGAAGTATATCGAGGTTACATGAAGTGCGTCATCATAAGCGAAATACGACCAGCTCAGCAGGCCGCAGGCGGACAGGTAGCAAAGCACTGCCAGTCCGATGAAAACCGGTATGGGAAGCGTTTTTTTCATCGCTGCTTCACCTCCAAAGACAAACGGGCAGAGCCTTGCGGCTCCGCCCGTTGTTTTTCAGCCGCGCCGCAAGGCGCGCGTATTACGATAGGATTAAGCTGCCTCAGGCCTCCGCCTTTACCTTCTTCAGGTTGGCAAAGCGCGGCAGACCGTTCACCTTGGGGCCGACGTTCTCGCCCACGATCAGCGGCATTGCGTAATCGATGAACTTCTGCGTTACGCCGTTGCCTTCCTCGTTGATCCAGTCGCGCGGCACCTTCTTTTCGGTGTTCGCAACCTCGGACAGCGGCAGAAGCGCGATCTCGCACTTGTAGCCGTTCTCGTCGCGGGTACACTGGAAGCCCGGCATATAGTCGGTCTTGCCCGCTACCGCGTTTTCAACCGCAGCCTTGCCCGCCATATAGGACTCGTCCACGTCGGTCTTGGAAGCGCAGTGCGCCGCGCAGCGCTGCAGCAGGGACAGCTCGATGCCGCGGACCTTGCAGCCAAGCTCGTTCTTGACCGTATCGGCCAGCATGGAGGCCAGGCCGCCAAGCTGCGCGTGGCCGAAGCCGTCGGTCGCGGAGGTCTTTGCCTCGGATACGAAAGAGCCGTCCGCATAGTGGATGCCTTCGGAAACCGCGACCAGGCAGTTGCCCTTCTCTTCATAAATGCGCTTGACGTCGGCCAGGAACTTCTTCATGTCAAAGTCGGTCTCCGGCAGGTAGACCAGATCCGGACCCGCGCCCATAGCGGTAGCCAGACCGGCCGCACCGGCCAGCCAGCCGGCGTGGCGGCCCATGATCTCGACGATGCAGACCATGCCGGTGTCATACACGCGCGCATCCTGGTAGATTTCCATGCAGGAGGTGGCGATATACTTGGCGGCGGAAGCAAAGCCCGGGCAGTGGTCGGTGCCGAACAGGTCGTTGTCGATCGTCTTCGGGATGCCCATGACGCGGCACTCATAGCCGGACTTCATCATATACTTGGAAACCTTGTTGCAGGTATCCATCGAATCGTTGCCGCCGTTATAGAAGAAATAACGGATGTCGTACTTCTTGAAGATTTCGAGGATGCGCTTGTAATCGGTGTCGTCCACGTCAGGATCAGCCAGCTTGTAGCGGCAGGAGCCGAGGGCGGAGGACGGGGTGTAGCGCAGGAGCGCCAGCTCCTCGCGGTCTTCCTTATCGATATCGTACAGTTCGTCGTTCAGCAGGCCCTTGATACCGTGCGCCATGCCGAAGACACGGGTGATGGACGGGTTATCCAACGCGGTTTCCAGCGCACCCAGAACGGAAGAGTTGATGACCGAAGTCGGGCCGCCCGACTGGCCGATGACGCAAGCGCCTTTCAGTTCACTCATAATGATATACCTCCTAACAAAGTTGAGAATCAGGGCGCAATACTCTGCATTCTCTTTCATTATAAAGGGTATCATAAAAAAGCAATAAAATCAATGCAAATCCGAATTTTTTGGACAGTCTGCCGGACACGGGAACGGCAAGCAATTTTTGGCTGGTTTTTTGTGCGCCGGACTTGATTTTATGAATGTACCCTGCTAAAATAAAGGAAGAATTCAGCTTAGGCTAATTTGTTTGTTAGGAAAGGAAGTTTACCATGCCATTAGTTACTACTGCTGAGATGTTTAAGAAGGCCTATGACGGCGGCTACGCTGTCGGCGCTTTCAACGTGAACAACATGGAAATTGTTCAGGGCATCACCGAGGCCTGCCAGGAGCAGAAAGCCCCTGTTGTTCTGCAGGTTTCCAAGGGCGCGCGCGCTTATGCGAACCACACCTACCTCGTCAAGATGGTAGAGGCTGCGGTTATTGAGTGTCCGGACGTCCCGATCGCGCTGCACCTTGACCACGGTCCGGACTTTGAGACCTGCAAGGCCTGCATCGACGGCGGCTTTACCTCGGTTATGATCGACGCCAGCAGCAAGCCGTTTGATGAGAACGTTGAGATCACCAAGAAGGTCGTTGAATATGCGCATGCGCACGGCGTTGTCGTAGAGGCTGAGCTGGGTACGCTGGCCGGCGTTGAGGACGACGTTAAGGTGTCCGCGGAAGATTCCTCCTACACCCATCCGGAAGAGGTAGAGGAGTTCGTCACCCGCACTGGCTGTGACTCGCTGGCAATTGCGATCGGCACCAGCCACGGCGCTTATAAGTTCACGCCCGACCAGTGTACCCGCAACGAGCAGGGCATCCTGGTTCCGCCCCCGCTGCGCTTCGACGTTCTGGAAGAGGTATCCAAGCGCCTGCCGGGCTTCCCGATCGTTCTCCACGGTTCCTCCTCGGTTCCGCAGGATTTCGTCCAGATGATCAACGCGCACGGCGGCAAGATGCCGGATGCGATCGGCATTCCGGAAGAGGAGCTGCGCCATGCCGCACAGCTTTCCGTCTGCAAGATCAATATCGATTCTGATATCCGTCTGGCGATCACCGCTACCATCCGCGAGTATTTTGACGCGCATCCGGATCACTTCGATCCCCGCCAGTACCTCAAGCCTGCGCGCCAGGCTGTCAAGGACATGGTCACCCACAAGCTGATCAACGTTCTGGGCTGCAACGGCAAGGCGTAAGTTGTAAATTGCAATAAAAACAAGGCCGCATCCGTCAAGGATGCGGCCTGTTTTTCGTTTGGGGCGGCCTGTGAAGCGGTCAGGAGGGGCGGTTCGCTTTTTTCATACTTTACACTATGAAAGCGCTGTGCTATAATAAAATACATCATAATGAGAAAGATTTTTCGAAAGGAGGAAATGGGGTTGAACCGAAAATTGAAGGACGAGGATATGGATATCCTTTTTCGGGGGATTTTGAAGCTCAAAACGGTAGAGGAATGCTACGACTTCTTTGAGGACCTGTGTACGATCGCGGAATTGCGCGCGATGGTGCAGCGCTTCCAGGTGGCGCGCATGCTGGATGAGGGGCGCATTTACAGCGACATTGTGCAGGAAACCGGCGCATCCACGGCGACGATCAGCCGCGTCAATAAATGCCTGGTGTATGGCTCGGATGGCTACCGCAGAATGCTGGACCGCCTGAAAGAAGACCATGAATAGTTATCAAACCCTGTCGGCATATTACGACCGGTTTACCGATGACGTGGGCTATGCGCGCTGGGCGGATTTTTTTGAGCGCCTGTTCGCGCGCGAAGGGATGCAGCCGAAGCTGGTGCTCGACCTGGCCTGCGGCACGGGAAGCCTGACCGGCATACTCGCCCGGCGCGGCTATGAGATGATCGGGGTGGATGCGTCGCCCGATATGCTGATGCAGGCCATGCAGAATACGATGGACTGCGATCCCAGGCCGCTGTTTCTCAATCAACGGATGGAGGCGCTTGACCTGTATGGCACGGTGGACGTATGCCTGTGCTGCCTGGACAGCGTTAATTATGTGACCGAGCCGGAAACGTTACAGCAGGCGTTCGATCGGGTGCATCTTTTTCTCGAACCGGGGAGCGGCCTTTTTGTGTTCGATATCAACACGCCGGAAAAGTTCGCGCGCATGGACGGAAACTGCTATGTGCGGGAGGACGAGGATGTGTTCTGCGTATGGCAGGCCGCGGTGGAGGACGGATTATGTGCCTATCAGTTCGATATTTTCGAGCGCAGCGGGGAAAGTTGGACGCGCGCGCAGGAAACGCATGAGGAGCGCATCTATACGGCTGAAACGCTGACCGCGATGCTGGAACGGGCCGGTTTCAGCGAAATCAAAATCTATGGGGATCAGGAATTTGCGCCGGTTCGCGGCGGCGAAGACCGGATCTATTTTACAGCACGAAAGAGAGATTAAAAATTTATGAGCGATTTATTACTCCGCGCGCTTGCTCGCGACGCGGGTATTCAAATTTCCGCAGCCCGAACGACCGGTCTGGTCGAACGCGCGCGGCAGATTCACAGCGCAACGCCGCTGGCGACCGCCGCGCTTGGGCGTACGCTGACCGCGACTGCGATCATGGGCAGCCAGATCAAGGTGCCGGACGGCTCCGTGACCGTACAGGTCAAAGGAAACGGTCCGCTGGGCGCAATTGTTTGCGTGGGCGATGCGGATGGGTATGTGCGCGGCTATCTGCAGGACCCGTCGGCCGACCTGCCGCTGCGGGCGGATGGGAAGCTGGATGTAGGCGGCGGTGTGGGCCGCGGCTACCTGATGGTTATTAAGGATATCGGGCTGAAGGATCCGGTCACAGGGACGGTCGCGCTGGTAAACGGCGAGATCGCAGAGGATCTGACGCGTTATTTTGCGGAGAGCGAGCAGATTCCCTCTGCTTGCGCGCTGGGCGTGCTGGTGAATACCGACCGGACGGTCAAGTGTGCGGGCGGCTGGCTGGTGCAGCTGATGCCGGGCGTGCAGGACAAGGATATCGACCGGCTGGAGGCCAACCTTGCCAAGCTCCAGCCCATGACCGCCATGCTCGAACAGGGGATGACCCTGGAGGAGATCGTACAGGCGGTGCTCGATGGATTTGATGTGGATTTTCTGCAGACCGATGCGATCGGCTACCGCTGTGCCTGCAGTCGGGAAAAGGTCGAGCGTGCGCTGATCAGTATGGGGAAAAAGGAGCTGTCCCAAATGGCGGCGGAGCAGGAAAAAAGCGAAGTGACCTGTCAGTTCTGCGATAAGATATATACTTTCAGCCGCGGGGAATTGCAGCAGCTTTTAGCGCACGCAGAAAAATGAAAAAATAGTCAAAAAACTGTTGACATTTTGCGTAATCTTCGATATAATAAATCTCGCCGCTGATAAGTACGGCGGCGGCGATTCGGCCCGGTAGCTCAGTTGGTTAGAGCGCCAGCCTGTCACGCTGGAGGCCGTGGGTTCAAGTCCCATCCGGGTCGCCATTTCTTCAGCCAGTTCCGGCTGAAGAAGATTTGCCTCTGTAGCTCAGTCGGTAGAGCAGGGGACTGAAAATCCCCGTGTCGGTGGTTCGATTCCGCCCGGAGGCACCATTTATATGCGGCTGTAGCTCATCTGGTAGAGCGCCACCTTGCCAAGGTGGAGGTAGCGAGTTCGAGCCTCGTCAGCCGCTCCATTACAATCCTTAATACCGGAATGGTACCATAGCCAAGCGGTAAGGCGTGGGACTGCAACTCCCTGATCCCCAGTTCGATTCTGGGTGGTACCTCCAAATGAAAAAAGAGACGCCTTGGGGCGTCTCTTTTTTTGCATCCGTAAGAAAAGCGAAATCTTAATAAAATCTCAAGAATTTTATAACGGAAATCAACAGAAAGCTTTGATAAGATAAAACGCAGAGGAGGGGGAAACCATGGAGCAATTGAAAATACTGGTGGTGGACGACGATAAGGAGATCGTGGACAGCATCGGGATATTTCTAAAGGCGGAAGGCTATGCGGTGGAAAAAGCGTATAATGGCCTGGAAGCGCTCGATATCCTGATGAGCCGCACCGTGCATCTGCTGCTGCTTGACATTATGATGCCGGAAATGGATGGGATCAAGACGCTGCTCAAGGTGCGGGAGAGCAAAAATATACCGATCATTCTGATATCCGCAAAAAGTGAGGACGCGGACAAGATACTTGGCCTAACGGCGGGCGCGGACGATTATATCACAAAACCGTTTAATCCCTCCGAGATGGTTGCCCGCGTAAAAAGCCAGCTCCGGCGGTACACCCAGTTAGGCGCGATGCAGGTAACGGAAAAGCAGATCGCGATTCGCGGCCTGGTGCTGGATACCGAGAGCAAGACTGTGACGGTGGATGGGGAAAGCGTCCGACTCACGCCGCTGGAATATAAAATACTGGAGCTGCTCTGCCGCCACCCGGGCAAGGTGTTCTCAACCGAGGAAATATACCGGCAGGTGTGGAACGACGAGATCGTGTCGGACAATGCAATTGCGGTACACATCCGGCATATCAGGGAAAAAATCGAGATCAACCCGAAAGAGCCGCGATACCTCAAGGTTGTATGGGGCGTGGGCTATAAGATAGAGAGGAGCGAGGGAGCATGACGGCAAAAAAGATATTCCGCAGCACAGCGGCGAAGCTGATCGCGTTTCTGGTTGTTGTTGGCTGCGTGGCGGGCGCGATCACGCAGGCCGAATATGGGATAATGAATATGCTTCGCTGGTCGAACGACAGCGAACTGGTATACCGGCTGGAAGACCGGTTTGAGAGTTCCCAATTGGTGAATGGTTTGGTCAGCACCACGGTAGCGGATTTGGACTACGCGCTGCACGAGGGGCTGGATCAGGAGACCTTCGACTGGCGGTTCAGTGGGGCGGATTTTATCGGCGACTATTATGGACGCATGGGCGACCGTGTGCTGAAAAACAGTGATTTAACGGAGGAGGAAGCTGCGTCGTCCCTGTTTTTTGTCGTGGCGCAGGCGGACGGTACCTTAAAGTATAGCGGGAATTACATGTTTATGCCATTCCAGTATGCCTATGTCGATCCGGAGACAGGAGTATACAGGGAAGAGGATGTGCCGGAAAACAGCGTGATCTATGTGCGCATTACAGAAGAACAGGCCGCGGAATATGCGGCGCAATGGTCGGCGCAGCGCGGCGCGTTGATGGGGATACTGCGTAACCTGGTCGTTTTGTTCCTGCTGGCGGTGATCGCGTTTATTTTCCTGCTGTTTGTCACCGGACGCACAGGGGAGGACGAAGCCGTCCATCTGGTCACCATTGACCGCCTGTTTATTGAGTTTAATTTGCTGCTGCTGTTTGGGCTGCTGATCGCGGCAGGGGCGTTCAATTTTTATGTGATATTTGAGGGAACGCAGCAAAATGATATGGGCGGCATGTGGTGGTTCCTGGCGCCGAGCATTATTCTGTTTACCGGCGCGTTCGCACTGGCGGTCGAGCTGTCGCTTTCCCTGGTGCGGAATCTGAAAAACCGGAGCTTTGTGCAGCGCTCGTTCATCCTTCGGGCCTGCCGATGGTGCTGGGGAACGGTCAAACGGATCTGGTTCTGGCTGGTTGGCCTGCTGCGCCGCGGCTGGCGCGCCATTGGCCGCGGCGGGAACGGCGTGTGGAGAAAAATCCTGAAAAATTACAAGACCCGCAATGTACTGCTGATATTTTTGGGGTATTCGGTCATACTGGCCCTTCTGGCGATGATGTTCGCCCTGATGATAGTGATAGATTACGGCGAGGGGCTTCTGGCCTTTATCCTCGGCGTGGTCTGGTTTGCAGCGGCGGCATGGTTTCTGCTCAGCCGTATCAACGGCTTTGAATGTGTTGTGGAAGCGCTGCGGCGTCTGCGCGGCGGCGAATTGGAATATAAGCTGGAAAACATGCCGGCCGGTGTCTTCTCCGAGATGGCGGAGGATATCAACTCCCTGGGCGATGGGATGCAGACCGCGCTGCAGAACGAGATCCGCGCGGAACGGATGAAAAGCGAACTGATTACGAATGTCAGCCATGACCTGAAAACCCCGCTCACCTCCATCCTGAATTATGCCGACCTGCTGTGTCAGGAGCATTTGACGCCGGAGGAAGCAAACGACTATGCAAAAATCATCCATCAGAAAGGGCTGCGGCTCAAAAACCTGACGAGCGACCTGTTCGATATCTCCAAAGTGCAGTCGGGCGCGGAACAGATGGAGTGCGAACGGCTGGACGCCTGCACACTCGTCCGGCAGGCGCTCGGCGAACAGGATCAGTCGATCGTGGGCGGCAAATTGACGCTCAAGGTGGATATACCGGAGCATGAGGTGCCGATCTGGGCGGATGGCAAAAAAATGTCCCGTGTGCTGGAAAACCTGATCGGGAACTGCGTGAAATACGCGTTGGCGGGTACGCGCGTCTTTGTTTCGGTTTGCGAACGGGAGGAAACCGCGGTGATCGAAATCAAAAACACCGCAAACTACGCGATGGATTTTGACGCGAACGAAATCACAGAACGGTTTGTCCGCGGTGACGAAGCGCGCTCGACCGAAGGGAGCGGCCTGGGGCTTGCGATTGCGAAAAGCTATGTGGAGGCCTGTGGCGGCACACTGTCAGTCGATGTGGACGGGGATTTGTTCAAGGTCCGCATCCAATTCCCGCTCTATGCTTTGCACGGAGGAAAATAAGAATAAGAAAAGGCAGCCGGAAACCGGCTGCCTTTTCCTGTAAAAAGTAAAAAAGAAAGGTAAAAGGAGATAGCGAATTGTAAAAATGCAAGCCGTCCGGTAACGCCGGACGTAATGCCTGTATCGTTTGAAATCGGGACAATCCTGTCCGCGCTTAATAGTATAGCGTGCTTTTTGCACAAACGCAAGAAAAAGATTTCGTCATTTCAAACAAAAAATATTTTGAAAAACCCTCTTGACATGGTGTGACTATTGTATATAATAAATATATACAAAGCGAGAGGAGAGGATGGAATGGAAATAATCCTGTCCAATATGGATGGAACGCCGATTTATGAGCAGATTGTACGGCAGATCAAGGCCAAGATCGTCGGCGGGGAACTGACAGCGGGAGAGGCTTTGCCCTCCATGCGCCTGCTGGCAAAGGAGCTGCGCATCAGCGTGATCACAACCAAGCGCGCCTATGAGGAATTGGAGCGGGAGGGCTTTATCATTACCCAGACCGGCCGCGGCAGCTTTGTCGCGCCGTGCAATACCGAACTGCTGCGCGAGGAGCAGCTCCGCGTGGTGGAGGAACACCTGACAGCGGCGGTGCGCGCCGCCCATCTGGGCAATCTGGATAAGGCGGAGTTCCTGGGAATCGCGGAAACATTGTTTGAGGAGGAAACATGATGGAAAACGCATTGGAGATAAATGGGCTGTGCAAGCATTACGATGGGTTTGCCCTGCAGGACGTGAGCTTCACGCTTCCGCGCGGCGTTGTGATGGGCTTCATCGGGGAAAACGGCGCGGGCAAGACCACCACGATCAAAGCGGTGCTTAACCTGATCCGGCGGGACGCGGGCGCGATCAAGGTGCTGGGGCTGGACAATATAGCGCAGGAGCGCGCGGTGAAGGAGCGTATCGGCGTGGTGCTCGAGGACGGCTGCTTCCTGAACACGCTGACCGCCCGGCATGTGGATGTGCTGATGGGCAAGGCCTATCAAAGCTGGCAGTCCGAGCAGTTCTTCCGCTTTATGGAACGCTTTGGGATCGACCGTAACAAAAAGATCAAGGATTATTCCAAGGGGATGCGGATGAAGGTTTCCATCGCGGCGGCGCTGTCGCACGGAGCGGAATTGCTGATTATGGACGAACCGACCAGCGGACTGGACCCTGTGGTGCGCGACGAGGTGCTCGACCTGTTCTACGATTTTATGCAGGAGGACAGCCACGCGATTTTACTGTCCAGCCATATCACGAGCGATCTGGATAAGATCGCGGACCATATCACCTTTATCCATCAGGGGCGCGTTCTGCTGAGCGAGCCGCGCGACGAGCTGCTGGATACCTTCGGCGTGCTGCGCTGCACGGCGGAGCAGCTTTCCGCGCTGGAGCCGTCGGCCGTGCGCGCAAAAAGGATTGGGGCGTTCGGCTGCGAGGCGTTGGTGCGCAGGGGTAGTGTGCCGGCAAACTGGCCGGTCGAGGCCGCCAATATCGAGCAGATCATGCTGTTCCTGACCAGGGGGGAGGAGACGCGATGAAAGCGATGCTGTATGCGGACTGGATGAACTTCCGGCAGTCTATCCGTTCAATTTTGTTTGTCATGGTGGTATTTGCTGCAACCGCGTTGGTGTGGAACAAGCTGATGTTTTTCAACTTCATCGTAGTGATGCTCAGCATCATGATTCCGACGACGCTGTTCGCCGCGGATCAGGCGTATGGCTGGAACCGCCTGAGTCTGTCGCTGCCCATCCTGCGGCGCGATGTGGTCGGCAGCAAATTTTTGATCGGCTCACTGATTAACCTGGCGCTGCTGGGGATCGGTTCAGCGCTGGCGTCGGCATACTGCGTGTTTTATGACTCGTCAACCAGTCTGGCCGAGGTTTTGGCGGGCCTGCTCGTGTGCGAGGCGGTATCCCTGTTTCTGATGGGGGTGCTGATGGCGGTCACTTTCCGGTTCGGCATTGAAAAAGGCCGGTATATCGTTATGGCGTGTGTCTGGGTGCCGGTTTTGGGGATGTTTGTGCTCGAAAAGCTGCCCGGCTTTGGCGAGGCGTTCGAGGCGGCCGCCCGATGGCTGGATACGGCCGAGAAGGCGCGGCTCGGCCTGTTGATCGCGGCGGCGGTAGCGGTCAGCGTCGCCGTATATCTTATCTGCTATCTGATCAGCCTGAAAATCTATCAAAGGACTGAGCTGTAAAGGAGGGAGCGCCCGATGAAAGCGATATTATATGCGGACTGGATGAATTTTCGCCTTTCCATCAAGTCCATGCTGTTTGCGCCGGTGATTATTCTGGTATGGGCGGTCATAGCCGAGCAGCCGATCTTTTTCTTTTCCATGCTTGTCGTTATGGGGTATATGTTTCCCAATACGGCCTTTTCGGCGGAGCAGTCCGCCGGCTGGGACCGTCTGAGCCTGTCGCTGCCCATCCTGCGGCGCGAGGTGGTGGCAAGCCGGTTTTTGCTGGCGCTGGTCGTCAATCTGACGCTGTTTGTGTGCAGTCTGGTGTTTGCCACGGTTTACTGCCTGGCGCATGGGCAGCCGCAGGCGTTGATGGAAAATTATATGTCCGTGCTGGCCTGTGAAGCGGTCGCGATTATTATGATCGGTGCGGAACTGGCGGCAGCGTTCAAATGGGGCATCCAAAAGGCGGGGTATATCATGCTGGCAGCATTTTTTCTTCCGCTGGCGCTGGTGTTTGCCGCGGTAAGTCTGGAAATCCGGATACCGCTGCTGACGGCAGCGGGGCGCTGGCTTGCCGGAGTGGAGGAAAGGCGCTTTGCCCTCCTGCTGCTGGGCTGCCTGGCGGTGGCGCTGGTGATATACCTGTTGTGTTATCGGGTCAGCGTGCGGCTTTACCGGAAAAAGGAGCTTTGAAATGAAGTATTGCGAATACTGTGGAAAAGCCCGCGACACGGATGCGGAAACCTGTCCGGCGTGCGGAGTACGGCTGCGCGCGCCGGAGGATAGGGCGGTTCCGGACGACGCGCCGGCGGTAACAGAAATGCTGTTGCCTGGCCTGCTCTGAGGGAAGGGGAGAACCGGTATGAAAAACGGCGCAAAATGCCCGAAGTGCGGCGGGACCCACAGTATCCGCATCCCCAATAATCCGTACCGCCATGCCAGCGGAAACAATATTTACACGACAAGGGCGACGCTGCTCGGCAAGATACCGGTGATCCGCTACGTCTGCTATGACTGCGGCTATATTGAGAACTGGGTGGAAAAACCGGAGGAACGGGAAAAGCTGCGGCGCACCTTTGGATAGAGAAAAATACATAAATGCCGGAAAAGCTCCATACCCTGAAACAGCAGGGGAAAGGAGCTGATGCAAATTGCTGGTTGTCAGTATTTTGCTGCCGCTTGCGGTCGGCGGACTGTCCGCATGGCTCACTATGGGCAGCATGGACCAGTACGGGGCTTTGATACAGCCACCGCTTGCGCCGCCGGCATGGGTGTTTCCAGCAGTATGGACGGTGCTGTATATTCTGATGGGGGTCGCGTGCTGGCTGGTCTGGAAATCGGACGCGGCGCGGCAGGACAAGAAGCGCGCGCTGACGCTGTACGGCTTACAGCTTGCGGTAAATTTTGTCTGGCCGTTACTCTTCTTTGGCCGCGGCTGGTATGGGGTGTCGTTCCTGTGGCTGCTGCTTCTGCTTGTGCTGGTGCTGGCTACCGCGGCGGCGTTCGGCAGGATACGGAAAGCGGCGGCATGGCTGCTCGCACCCTACATTCTGTGGCTGTTGTTTGCCGGATATCTGAATTGCGCCATCTGGCTGCTGAACGGATAGGGGAGAAAAGGAAAAAGCGCTCCGTATGGAGCGCTTTTTTGACGTGTTATGACTGGTGCTGTAAGCCGGGTTCTGTATTAGACGGTCATCTATCTGGGACGCGCGTCGCCGCGCGCCTCAAGCCGCCAGTCGGGACGGACGGGCCGCCCATAGTCCCTGTCGGCGTTGCTGCGGATAGAGTTTACAGGCCCCCCATGTTGCCATGGGGCGCGGTGAGCCCTTACCTCGCCTTTCCACCCTTACCGTGTCTCCATTGCGGAGCCGCGGCGGTATTTCTCTGTTGCACTATTCCTGGGGTCGCCCCCGGCGGACGTTATCCGTTATCCTTGCCCTGCGCAGCCCGGACTTTCCTCATGCGTAACGCACGCGACCGTCTGCACCAGTCACGGTATCCAGTATACCCCAAAAAAACGTTCCCGTCAAACCTGTACTTGCAAAATTGGATGAAATCGGTTATACTGTACATCGAGAAAAAGGCGGTGGACGCATTATTATGACAGCTTTGGAACAATATCTCGGCGGCCTGTCGGATAAACGGGTCGGCGTAATCGGCGCGGGCGTTAGCAATATGCCGCTCATCCGCATGCTGCGCGCGGCGGGAGTCCGCGTGACGGTGCATGATAAAAAGACCCCGACAGAGCTTGGCGACGGCTATGCAACGCTGGCGACGCTGGGCGTGGACTTTGTGCTGGGCGAGCATTACCTGGAGGCGCTGGACGAGGACGTGATCTTCCGCACGCCGGGCGTGCATCCGCGTTTTTTGGAAAACGCGCGGCAGAATGGCTCGGAAATCACAAGCGAAATGGAGCTTTTCTTCGCGGTCTGTCCGTGTCCGATCATCGGTATCACAGGCTCGGACGGCAAAACGACCACGACGACGTTGGTGAGCGAAATGTTAAAGCATGCGGGCTACACCGTGCATCTGGGCGGCAACATCGGCACACCGCTGCTGCCGCGCGTAAATGAGATGCAGGAAGGGGATCTCGCCGTTGTCGAGCTTTCGTCGTTCCAGCTCATGGGGATGCGGCATTCGCCGCACATCGCGGCGATCACCAATCTGACGCCCAACCACCTGGATTACCACAAGGATTTTGACGAGTATGTGCAGGCGAAAACGGCTATTTATCTAAACCAGAAAGCGGATGACCGTTTGGTGCTCAATCTGGATGACGAGGTTACCCGTTCGCTGCACGCTTCCGGCAATCTGTTCTGCACCAGCAAAACGCAGGAGCTTGCGAACGGTGTGTTCCTGAAAGATGATATGTTGTATATTTCGGAGGACGGTACGCGCCGTGCGCTGATGCCGGCGGCGGATATCCGCATCCCCGGCGCGCACAACGTATACAACATGATGATGGCTGCGGCCGTTGTACAGGGATATGTGACGGATGACGATATCCGCGCGGTTGCGACGACCTTTGGCGGGGTGGAGCACCGGATCGAATTCGTGCGGGAAAAGGACGGCGTCAAATACTATAACGATTCGATTGCCTCCAGCCCGACGCGCACGATCGCCGGCCTGGAATCTTTCCAGCAGAAAGTGATCCTGATTGCGGGCGGCTATGATAAGCACATCCCTTATGATGTGTTGGGCGGGCCGATCTGCACCCATGTCAAGACCCTGATCCTGACCGGCGCGACCGCACCCAAGATACGCGACTGCGTGCTGGCGGCCGAAGGGGAACACCCGCCGATCATTGAGGTTGCAGACCTTGAAACCGCCGTGCGCGAAGCACAGGCGCAGGCGCAGGCGGGCGATGTGGTCATCATGAGCCCAGCCAGCGCGTCGTTTGACCGGTTCAAAAATTTTATGGAGCGCGGCAAGCTGTTCAAATCACTGGTGGAAGCGCTGTAAAACCGTATGTGTACAAAATGAAAAGACAGCCTCCGGATAACCGGAGGCTGTCTTTTTACGCGGTGTGCCGGAACGCTTTCGCAGCGCATACGGCGGTGAACAGGAAGGTGAACAGCTCGGTCACCGGAAAGGCAGCCCAAACGCCCGTGATACCGAACCATGCGGTCAAAAGGAAGAGGAACGGCACGATCGCGATTACGCCGCGGAGCATGGAGAGCAGGAACCCCTGCGCGGAACGCCCTGACGCGCTGAAAAAGATCGAAGAGACGATATTGCAGCCGGCGAACCAAAAGCCGCAGAAATAGATACGCAGTCCGGTGACCGCGTAGCCGGCGAGGACCGCGTTGTTTTCGCTGTTGAACACCGCGGTAATGGGAGCGGCAAATACGAAAACCAGCGCATAAAGCAGCGTAGCAATCGCGAGCGATGACGTAATGCCGTACCGGTAGAAGCGGCGAAGCGCGCCGTGGTCGTTCAGGCCGCTGCTATGGCTGACAAGGGGCTGCATGCCGGTCGACAGACCTTGAAAGATCGCGATGGCCACCAGCGCCAGATTGGCGACGATACCGTATGCCGCAACGCCGGTATTGCCGGAAATCCGCAGCAGGACGAAATTGAATAAAAACAGCACGACGGCGGAGGAAAGCTCCCCGACGAAGGAAGAGACGCCGGGCGCGCAGATCGAAGCGAGCAGGCGGCCCTGCGGCCGCACACGGCACAGATGAAAGCCGCGGGCAGGGCTGCGCAGATGGCCGGAAAGGATCAGCAGACTGATAATCGGGGAAAGCCCAGTAGCGAAAGCCGCGCCAAACATGCCCCAGTTGCAGGGGAAAATGAACACATAGTCCAAAACAACATTGGACAGGCTGCCGACTATCATACCGCACATAGCGCGCCCGGGCGCGCCGTCATTGCGGACAAAAGCAAGCAATACATTGTTCATCACAAAAAAAGGCGCGAAACTGAGCAGGGTGCGCAGATAAACGCTGGTCAGGGGAAAGGTGTCCGCATCCGCACCTAAAAGACGAGAAACCGGCGCCGCGCCAGCCAGCCCGATCATCATAAAAAGCAGGCCTACTGCAAGGCCGAGCCCGACGGCATGCGTAAACGCGTGATCCGCAGAGGTGTTGTCGCACTGGGCGCGGTTGACGGTATAGCGGGTTGCGCCGCCGACGCCAATCATCAACCCCAGGCCGTTGAGCAGGTTATAGGCGGGGATAGCGATATTGAGGGCGGCAAGACCGTTCGCGCCCATTCCGCGGGAGACGAAAAAGGTATCCGCAAGGATATAGCAGGAAAGCCCCAGCATGCCAAGCACGTTCAGTGAGGCGTAGCGCCCGAAGGAGCGCAGGTCGGCAGTATGTTCCATTTTGATGTCCTCCTTTACCCAATAAAAAACGCCAGCGCTTTCTATCTTCTAAGGCCTACGATAGAAAGTCTGGCGCAGCAATTTTTATCCGGCGATAAAAACGCGAGCATATTTGGTTTGCAGCTTTTTTAATATAGCACCCCGCGAAAAGCTTGTCAAGATAAATTGAGAACCCCGGCGTCAGGGCGCAGGAAAAGCGGTGAAATGCCGCTCATGCCGTGTGTAATCAGCGTATGGAGCAGTTCCGCGGTTTGCTCGGCTGTCATATCAGGCGCGTCGCCGCGCAGCCAGGATGACAGCAGGGATATGACGCCGGGGAGGGTATAGGAATAAATCAAAAACTTATAGTTGCGGGAGCTTTCCGGCATGAGCAAGCCCCATCCCTGCTGGAAAGCGTTGAAGAGCAACTGCTGCAGGCGGCGGATAAAGCGGGGATCGCCCTGCTCGCCGGTAAGCGCATAGAACAGCTTGGGGATGCGCGGCGTTTGCTGCAGGAGCTTCAAAAAGGCTACCAGCTCCTCGAACACATGCTCATGAGGCGCACGGGAAAACTCCTGCTCGATATGGTCGATGATATTGTTTTCGATTTCAACCAGGAGCGCGTCGACATCCCGATAGTGAAGATAGAACGTGCTGCGGTTGATATCGGCCCGCGCACAGATATCGGTTACGGTGATATCGGATAACGGCTGTTCGGTAATCAAATCAATAAAGGCGTCGCGCAGTGCGTTGCGCGTATAGAGCACACGGCGGCTGACTTTCTTTTCTGGCATGATGCGGTTCCTCCTGACTGTTGCTATTCTATCAGGCTGCAGGGGAAAAGTCAACGCCGTGTTGAAAAGAAAACGTAGTGTGGATAAAATTTAACGGATTTTTAGCAGACAGAATTTTTTTGTTGTCTGGAAAATTTTTTGAAAAAAGCTGTTGACAAATTTCGCTCTATTCGATATAATACATATTGTCGCTGACAGTGAGGCGACTCGATGAGAAAGCAAATGCGAGTGTGCTGGAACTGGTAGACAGGCACGTTTGAGGGGCGTGTGTCAATCGACGTACGGGTTCAAGTCCCGTCACTCGCACCACTCTCTCAGGTGCGAGAAAAGAGAATATGCGGATGTGGCGGAATGGCAGACGCGCTAGCTTCAGGTGCTAGTGTTCGCAAGGACGTGGGGGTTCAAGTCCCCCCATCCGCACCAAAAGACCACCGACGGCTGTCGGTGGTCTTTTTCCTTTGCCGCCTTGCGAATACGGATAAAATAAGGTAAAATAAAAGCGGAAGCGGCTGGGAAATATTTTCCGGCCAAGCATATCCGGACGGAAAATCCGGTCGAAGCATGTCGGCTGGCAAAAAATTTCGTCGGTATATTCTTTCCGAACCGCGGGGAAAATCCTGATAGAACGCACAACCTGTGCATGAGGCAGGAGGGTTTTCCATGCAAACCAAAGTAGAGATCTGCGGGGTAAATACATCAGGGCTGCCGGTGCTGTCGGCCAAAAAGACCGACCAGCTGCTGCTGCGCGTGAAGCAGGGAGACAAGCAGGCGCGGGACGAGTTGATCCAAGGCAACCTGCGGCTGGTTTTGTCAGTCGTGCAGCGCTTTCAGGGCCGCGGTGAATCGCCGGACGATTTGTTTCAGGTGGGCTGTATCGGGCTGATGAAATCAATCGATCATTTTAACACCGATCTCGGCGTGCGTTTTTCCACCTATGCCGTGCCGATGAACGTTGTTTGGGGAAACCTCCAACCAAATGAAAAAAGACCGCGTCATACATACCCAAGGTAAAGGAGAAAACAATGCTGTTCTGTAACATCGATATACTGGATGAAGGGTTCATTCTGAAAAGGGGACAATATGTAGGAACAAGGGACGGTATGATAGATTATATCGGACCGGACGCGCCGGATGCGGATTATGGTGAGCGGTACGATGGGCGTCACCGTTTGCTGCTGCCCGGCTTCTACAATGTACACAGCCACGCGCCCATGACCCTGCTGCGGGGCTATGCGGAGAACCTCCCGCTGCAGCGCTGGCTGAATGAAAAGGTCTTCCCGTTTGAAGATAAGCTGGATGATGAGGCCGCTTACTACGGCACACAGCTTGCGATTGCTGAAATGCTGGCCTGCGGCACGGTGTCATTTACGGATATGTATTTCTTTCTGGATGGGATGACCAGAGCGATTCTGGAAAGCGGGATCAAATGCAATTTGAGCCGGGGGCTTACCGTGTTTGACGACAGTGATTACGAAGCGCTGCCGGCATACCAGGATAACCTGCGGCTGCTGGGCGAGTGGAACGGCGCGAACCAGGATCGGCTGCGGGGCGATCTGTGTATCCACGGGGAGTACACCTCGACCCCGAAGGTGGTGGAGGCGGTTGCCGCGCAGGCCAGGGCATGCGGCGCGCGGATGCATATTCACCTTTCGGAAACGCAGGAGGAGCATGAGGCGTGCAAGCAGCGGCACGGCATGACGCCGGCGGCTTATATGCAGGCGCATGGCATATTCGACGTGCCGGCCACAGCGGCGCACTGCGTCTGGCTGGAGGGGGAGGACTTCGACATTCTCAAGCAGCATGGCGTTACCGTTGCCTGCTGTCCGGCCAGCAATCTCAAACTGGCGTCAGGCTATGCCAATGTACCCAGGCTGCTCGATATGGGCATTAACGTCGCGTTGGGTACGGATGGCGCGGCCTCCAACAATAATCTCAATATCCTGCAGGATTTGTACCTGTTCGCTGTGGCATATAAAGGATATTATTACGATGCGACGTTAATTACTCCCGCACAGGCGCTGTATGCGGCGACACGCGCCGGCGCTTTGTCACAGGGGCGGACGGACAGCGGCCTTCTCAAAGTTGGCTGCAAGGCCGACCTGTGCGTCATCAATACGGATACACCGCAGTTCACCCCCATGACGGATGCGGCCTGCAACGTGGTATATGCGGCGCAAGGGGCGGATATCCGGCTGACGATGGTGGATGGCGAGGTATTATACCGCGATGGTTCGTATACCACGATCGACCTGGAAAAGGTCAAGGCGGAGGCGCAGCTGCGCACCAGCCGGATTTTGTCCACACTGTAAGGGGGCATATCGTATGAAAAAAACAAAAGTGGATGAATCGACGGATTATTTGAAAAGCAGGCTGCCCTTTGCGCCGGAAATCGGATTGGTTCTTGGATCCGGACTCGGCCCAATGGCGGAGGAGCTGGAAGCTGCGGTGTGCATCCCGTACGGAGAGATCCCGCATTTTCGAGTATCCACCGCGCCGGACCATACCGGACGTTTGATCTGCGGTATGCTGGAGGGGAAAAAGGTCCTTTGCATGCAGGGACGCCTGCACGGCTACGAGGGCTATGCGCCCGAGGAGATCGCGTATCCCGTCTATGTGATGAAGGCGCTTGGCGTGCGCGCGTTGGTGCTGACGAATGCGTCGGGCGGGATCAATACATCGTTTTCGGTCGGCGATCTTATGCTGATTGAGGATCACATCAATATGACGGGAAAAAGCCCGCTCACCGGACCGAATGACGACAGCCTGGGCGCGCGCTTTCCGGATATGACGTTTGCGTATGCACCTGCTTTGCGGGATACCGCACGAAAGGCCGCGTTATCCTGTGGTGTGACGCTCCGGTCCGGTGTGTACTGCGGCGTGAATGGGCCGCAGTTTGAAACGCCTGCGGAAATCCGGATGTTTCGCGCAATGGGAGCCGACGCGGTCGGGATGTCCACGGTATTTGAAGTGATCGCGGCGGCGCACTGCGGCTTGCCGGTAGCCGCGGTTGCAATGATCACCAATATGGCGGCGGGTGTTTTGATGCAGCCGCTTTCCGGCGCGGAGGTCAACCAGATTGCGGAACAACGCGGGGAAGAATTCCGGCGCTTCATGCACTGTCTGATAGCGGGATTATGACCAAAGACTGTGTGAAAAAGCGGGTCCAGAATGGACCCGCTTTTTCTGTGTAAAACAAAAAAGGTTTTGCAAGATGCAAAACCTTTTTATGGTCGAGGTGACAGGATTTGAACCTGCGGCCTCTTCGTCCCGAACGAAGCGCTCTACCAAGCTGAGCCACACCTCGAATTATATCCGTCACAATGTTTTCCAACCGTGACAGCTTTTATATTATATCTCGGATAAGCAGATATGTCAAGACTTTTTTCCACAAGTTTTTCAAAAACAGGCAGAGTGGAACAGAGCGAAGAAATCGGGAGGAAATGCGGCGGCCGCTGCCGCTCACAGCTTGGCGGCAGCGGACTTTGGGCCGCGCCATGCGATGAGCTGCGCGGCAACCGATACCGCGATCTCTGCGGGGGTCTGCGCGCCAATAGCAAGTCCGATCGGCGTGATGACGCGCTGCCGCACATGGAGGAAGCCCTCGCTTTCCAACAGGGAAAAGACCGACTCCCGCTTGCGGCGGCTGCCCATTACGCCGATGTAGGAAGCGGGGGTGGAGAGGGCGAAACGGAGCGCATCCGTATCCCCTTCATGGCCGCGCGTCATGATACAGAAGGCGTCGTCGGCGGCAGGGGAAAGCGGACCGGCCAATGTTTGGGCGAGTAAAGAAAAGGGGATGCAAAAGGTGTGCTCGGCATGGGGGAAGCGTTCCGGCGAGCAGAACGCCGCGCGGTCGTCAATGACAATATGGCGAAACTCCAGTTGATACAGGAGCGGGGAAAGAGCGAGCGACACATGCCCGCCGCCCAGCACGAACACCCGACCGGTATCAGATAAGGGGAGCGCCAGGACTGGACGCCCTTCCAGAAGGACAACAGCGGGACAGGAGGGGATGGACTGCTCCTGCGAGAGTAGCGGTGCGGAGCCGTCCAGCGGCAGGCAGAATCGGACAGGCGGGACGGCATGGAAGCTATCCACGGCCTGTTGCAGCGGCGCAGCGCCGGTAAGCGGGGTGAAAAGAACCTCGGCAGTACCGCCGCATACCATGCCCAAGCTGCCCGCCTGCCGGTTGTCCAGCACAAAGGTTTCGCAGCGCGGTGCGGTAAGGGCGGACGAGGCGATCGCAAGGCAGCGGTGCTCGAGCAGCCCGCCACCGATCGTGCCGCACAACAGGCCGTTTTCCCCGACAAGCATCAGGGCGCCGGCCTTGCGCGGCGTGGAACCGGTGGAGCGGACGATGGATACCAGCATCGCGGGCCGGCCGGCCTGTATTTCACACAGCGCGGTTTGCAGCAGTTGTTCGATCATGCGGGATACCCTCCGTTTTCAAGTCAGCAGCAATACATGCTCAGGCGCGATGCCGAGCGAATCAGGGAGCACGGCCGGCTTCCTGTCCTTGGGGAAGCGCCACCAGAGCGAAGGCGCGCTTGCGGCCTGGCTGTGGTAGCGGAACAGCAGGATCCATTCAAACGGCTCTTCCAGCTCGTCCGCCCATGACACGGGCAAGCGGTTGGTCGGAACCTGCGGATGGAAAGCATGTGCGCGCAGGCCGACCGCCTTCAGGTTGTCCGGCACAGGCTGCGCAGCAGTCAGATGGACGCCCCAGTCGAGTGCTTCGACGGTATATGCACCCGCCTTGACCGCGCGGGAGATGTTTTTGCAGCCGGTCAGACGGGCGGCGGCCTCGCTGCCAGGGGCGGCAAAAACCTCTTTCGTGCCGCCCGCGCGCAGGATACGGCCATCCTCCATGATGCACAGGCGGGAGCAGAGGCGATAGGCTTCGTCGCGGCTGTGCGTCACCATGACCGCCTGTCGCCCGTAGGCGCGCAGCAGGGACATGAACTGGGGCTGGAGCTGGTCGCGCAAATGCCTGTCCAGCGCGGAGAACGGCTCGTCCAGCAGCAGCAGGCGCGGCTGGCTGACCAGCATGCGGGCAAGCGCTGCCCGCTGCGCCTGCCCGCCCGAAAGCTGGGCGGGGCGGTGCTTTTCCAGGCCGGTGAGCTGAAGCATTTCGAGCGTTTCCCGCAGGCGCCGTTGACGGGTGGCTTTATCCTTTTCCGCGTGCAGGCCGCACAGGATGTTTTTTTCCACCGTCATATGGGGAAACAGGGCGTAATGCTGGAACAGATAGCCAACCTGCCGTTTTTGCGGCGGCAGGTTGATGCCGCGCGCGGAATCGAACAGTGTTTCACCGTCCAGCACGATCCGGCCTTCGTCCGGCTTTTCTACGCCGGCGATACATTTGAGCGTCATGCTTTTACCGCAGCCGGAGGCGCCCAGCAGGCCGGTGACAGCGTCCGCCGTCTCAAACGAAGCGTTTAATGTGAAAGCGCCCAGCCGCTTGCGGATATCGACAGATAAGTTCACCCGACATGTCCCCCTTTCCGCTGGCGGCGCTCAAGCAGGTTCACGGTCAGCAGCACCGCTGCCGAGATCGCAAGGTTGACCAGCACCCAGTAAAATGCGTGCAGGTCGTCGCCGGTGCGCCACAGCTGATAGACGGTGGTGGAGATGGTCGCGGTACGGCCGGGCGTATAGCCGATCAGCATGCTGGTCGCGCCGTACTCGCCCAGCGCGCGGGCAAACGCCAATACGAAGCCCGCGAAAATCCCCTGCCTGCAGGCAGGCAGCCGGATACGCCAGAATATGTAGCAGTTGGAGAGGCCAAGCGTTTGCCCAGCCTGCGCCAGGGTCTCGTCGAACGCTTCAAACGCGCCGCGCGCGGTGCGGTACAGCAGGGGAAACGCGACGACCGCTGCCGTGATTACGCCGCCGTACCAGGTCATCACGAATTTTATGCCGACGCTTTCCAGCGTCATGCCCAGCGGCCGCCGGCTGCCGAACAGCAGCAGCAGAAAATATCCGACGACCGTAGGCGGCAACACGAGCGGCAGGGTCAGTATCACGTCCAAAACGCCCTTGAGCGTGCGGGGCAGGCGCACGGCGTAGTATGCCGCCGCGATGCCTGTAAAAAACACCAGCACGCTGCTGATCGCCGCGATGCGCAGCGAGTTCCAAAGCGGATACCAGTCCACCCGCGTTACCTCCTCAAATCCCAGTGTGGGGCTGAACCCCGCTTTCTGTCCGAACCCAGCCTGCGCCGTTAGGCGACTTTAGAGAATCCCACCGCTTCAAACACTGACATGGCCTCGTCCGTAGCAAGGTAGTCCAGAAAGGCCTGCGCCGCCTCCTGGTGCGCGGAGGTCTGCAGCACGGCCGCCGGATAAATGACCTGTCCGCACATTTCAGCCGTCGCCTCATCGACAACGGTCAGGCCCGCGCTGTAAGCGTCCGTGCAGTAAATAACGCCCGTGTCCACGCTGCCCTCGCTGACCTGAGTAGTGACCTCTTTGACGTTGCTGCCGTAGGTGATACACTGTGCTTTGGCGAGCGCTGGTTCATTCAGGCCATAGTAGGCAAGGATTTTTTGCGTATATTGACCGACCGGCACATCGCTGTTGCCCATGGCGAGCAAGATATCGCCTGCTTCCAGGTGCGCGGCCAGCGTGCCAAAGCTGTCGATGCCCTTGGGGTTGTTTTCCGGCACAGCAAGCGTCACCTTGTTTTCCAACAGGTTGACACGGCTGCCTGCCAGCACGAAATCCAGCCCGTCGGTGTTGACCGACGGGTCAGCCGCCGCATCCAACTGGTCCATCTGCTTCTGGCCGGCGGAAATAAACAGGTCGCACACCGCGCCTTCCTCGATCTGGGTCTTGAGTGTGCCGGAGGAGTCAAAATTAAAGGTCAGCGTCACGTCCGGCGCGACGGTTTTGTAGTCCTCGGCGATCTGGTTCAGGGTTTCGGTAAGGCTGGCCGCTGCGAAAACGACCAGTTCGGTTTCCTGTCCTGCTGCGGTGTCGCCGGATGCGGCTTCCGTGCCGCCGCAGGCGGTCAGACTGAGCGCTGTTGCTGCCGCGAGCAGCCATGCAATGTGTTTTTTCATACAAAGTTCTCCGTTTCTGATAAAGAATCGATCAGTTCCTGCACTTCGTTGAAAAACCTGGATAAATGAAAACCGTCTGCAACCGCATGATGGATATTCATGGTAAGCGGCATGCGATATTTTTCCTGTTCCGCTTCATATTTTCCCCAGGTGATAACAGGGGCAAGAAATTTTCCTTCATCGAAAACATGCACGTCAAAATGCTGGTACCTGACCCATGGCAGGCAGGATACATCGAAAAAGTTCGGCGGCTGTTTTTCTGCAAAAGCGCGGGTATTCTGATGCTTGCGTTTATCCGCCATATAACTGGCATGGAACATAAACAGATCTTCCGTGTAAGGAGTAACATATTTGGTAAAGCTTTCGTCTTCTTGATGAAATTCGGTGTAGGAAGGGGAAATGCATTCCCATCTTATTAAATTTCCATCATTATCCCAGCTGTATTTGAATTCATCGTGGCTATTGACGATCTTGGAAACCACCCATAGCATACAGGGATAAAACTTTAGATTGAGCTTTTTTGAAAAACCGAGCAGAGGCGTTATGTCAATATCAACCGTTAGGCTCATAACAATGCGCATATGCTTCAGGTAGAATTGAAAAAGCGCTCCTCGGCTCCATTCCGTTAAATCGATTTTTGTATATTTCATATGAATCATTCCTTTGCATTTTAGTAATTGGAAAATGCAAAGTGATTTTGGATAGCATTTCTGCTCCATACAGGCCTATCCTAATCAACCTTGCATGGAGCTGCAGCAATGCATAGCTTCATAAAGCACCTCCGTCGACCAAGCTGCAGCCGCTTGACGGAATAAATTTCACTGTCCACAGTCCTGCGGCATGCCGCGCAGAAGGTCAAGCGCGTGGGGGAGCTGGTCCAGAAATACGTCCATGCCCTCCATACACGCCTTGGGGCTGCCGGGCAGATTGATAATCAACGTCTTGCCGCGGATGACCGACGCCGCGCGGCTGAGCATGGCGCGCGGCGTGATGCGCATGCTCGCGGCGCGGATCGCTTCCGCGATGCCGGGCGCGTCGCGTTCCGCGACAGCGCGTGTCGCCTCGGGTGTGATATCGCGTGGGGCAAAGCCTGTGCCGCCCGTGGTCAGAATCAGGTCGAGCTGCCGCTGGTCGCACAGACGGATAAGGCTGCGCTCAAGCAGTTCGCGCTCGTCCGGCAGGACAAGCTGCTCGGCAACCACGAATCCGGCCGCGGCCAGCCGTGCGGCGACCGAAGGACCGCTTTTATCCTCCCGCTTGCCTGAAGCGCAGCGGTCGGACAGGGTGACGACCGCCGCCTGATAGGGTAAGGGCGCGGTGCGCGGCTCGACTGTCATCTCATCTCCTGCGGAGATTCGCCCGCCTGCGAGCACGCGGGCGAACACACCCTCGCGCGGCATAATGCAATCCCCCATTTTTGCGTAAATCGCACAGTGGTGATGGCATTCCTTACCGATCTGTGTCAGCTCGAGCAGCGCATCCCCGCAGCGCAGCAGCGTGCCGACCGGCAGACTGCGGAAGTCGATGCCCTCCACCACAAGATTTTCTCCAAACGCGCCGGGGCGCACATCCGCGCCTTTTGCGTTAAAAGCAGCGACCTCCTCTGCGGAAAGCAGACTGACCTGTCGGTGCCAGTGTCCGGCGTGCGCGTCGCCGCGAATCCCCCAATCCTTTTCCAGCAGGGCTTCCTTTCGGCTTTGCTTTTGTACGCCGCGCGTTTCGCTCGTACATACGGCGATTATCTTTCCCATTGGTTATCCTCCGATCTGGTTCATGCTCCTTTGCTCGGCGGGGTACTGCGTTTGGGTAAAGCAATGGGCGGCAGGCTTTGCCCAAACTGCCTGTTCGATGGCCGTGCGCAGCGCGTTTTCCGCCGCGCCGCCGCGCAGGAGCGGCTTGAGGTCCGTGCCTTGCGGATAGCACAGACAGGGCTTTAATATGCCCGTGCTGGTCAGGCGCACGCGGTTGCAGTCTGCGCAGAACGAATGGCTGACCGCCTGGATGAGTCCGATGTAACCCTGAAGAGCGGGCGCGGAATAATAGCGTGCAGGTCCGTTGCCGCGCCGCTCCCCGATAGGCGCAAGCGCCGGCCAGACCGTGCGCAGGCGATCAAGAACGGAAGGAGGCGCGGCGGAAACCGCTTTCCTGCCGCCGATCGGCATATGTTCGATAAACCGCACGTCTACGGGAAGCTGCTCCGCCAGCCGCGTGAGCGGAATGAGCTGATCTGCGGTTTCCGGCAGAAGCACAGCGTTTATGCGGGTGGGGAGCCGCCCCGCGCATTGGCGTACGGCGGCGAGCACGTCGTCCGCTGTGTACATGCGGCGGGTGATGTGTTGGTACTGCGCGTTATCGAGGGTGTCCAAGCTGATGTTGACGCTGTCCAGGCCGGCCCGGCACAGCTTGTCCAGCAAAGGCGGGAGCAGGAGTCCGTTGGTGGTCAGCGTTACCTGACGCACACCGGAAGCCGCCTTGAGCGCGCGGATAAAATCCGTACAGCCCCGGCGAACAAGCGGTTCGCCGCCTGTGACCTTGAACCGGTCAATACCCAGCGACGCCGCCGCCCGTGCGACGCGCAGCAGCTCCTCATACCGGAGCAGCTCGCTGTGCGCGGAAAGGGGGATGCCTCCGGCGGGCATACAGTAGTGGCAGCGCAGGTTGCACCGGTCGGTAATGGATAAGCGCAGGTAGTTGACCTCGCGGCCGAGCGCGTCACGCATGGCTGCCGTCCTCAAAGCGAAAATCTCCGCTCTTGCCGCCCTGCTTTTCCAGCAGATGGATGTCCGAGATCACCATGCGTTTGTCGATCGCCTTACACATATCGTAAATGGTGAGCAGCGCGGTGGAAGCACCGGTCAGGGCTTCCATTTCCACGCCGGTCGGACCGGCGCAGCGCACGGTGCAGACGGCTTGGATGCTCTGTTCTTCCTCCAAAAGCGTAAATGCGATTTCACATTTGGTCAGGTTCAGCCGGTGGCACAGCGGGATAAGGTCGGCGGTGTGTTTAGCGGCCATGATGCCCGCCACCTGTGCCACGCCAAGCACATCGCCTTTTTTGGATGTGCCGCTTTGAACGGCCAAAAAGCATTCCGCGCTCATGCGGATGCGTCCGGAGGCGGAAGCCGTGCGCACAGAGGGCTGCTTCGCGCTTACGTCCACCATCACGGCGTTGCCGTTTGCATCAATATGGGTAAAAGCCATAAGGTCCTCCTGTTTTGAAACATGAAAGAGAAAAAGAATCAGAAGTGCAATCGGCACCCGCCGAATGCCAGATTGACTATATTGCAACGATTTGCTATAATTTACGATAAAAAGAAGAATAAGAATTGGTAAGGGTGATGGACTGATGAATAAACAGCAAATATACGATTATTTGAAACAAGAAAATATTTGGCATGAGATAACGGAACACGAAGCTGTTTATAATATGGCGGAACTTTCCGATATTGAAATACCTTATCCTGAATATGATGCAAAAAATCTCTTTGTTCGTGATGACAAGAAAAGAAATTATTATCTTATTACCGTCAAAGGAGATAAACGAGTAGATTTGAAAGAGTTTCGTAAAAACAACAACACAAGAGCATTATCTTTTGCATCGGCAGATGATTTAATGGATATTATGGGATTGATACCTGGAGCAGTGACACCTCTTGGGTTGTTGAATGATTCAGAATGTAAGGTGACACTATTTTTAGATAATGATTTTATGAACGATGTTGGTTTAATAGGCGTTCACCCAAATGACAACACCGCAACAGTTTGGCTTAAAGTAAAAGATTTAATAAAACTGCTTCAGCAACATGGAAATGCAGTAAATGTTGTTCAGATATAGGCCGTCGATGAAGCCGATGCGTCATATGCCCTTGCCGAAGCCGCAGTTCGGGAAATGGCAGTCCGCGCAGTTCAGGCACAGCCCACCGTGTCCCAGACCGGCGAGCCAGTCTGCAGTGACCGGCACATCTGCCAGCAGACGGGGCAGGACCAGATCGAAGATGGTACGCTTTGCGTACATCACGCACCCCGGCAGGCCGCAGACCGGACGCCCGTCCGGCAGATAGGAAACAAGGAACATCGCGCCCGGCAGCACGGGCGCGCCGTAGCTGATCACTGTCGCGCCCGCATTCTGTATGGCAAGCGGGGTGCGGTCGTCCGGATCGACGCTCATGCCGCCGGTACAGAGAATCAGCTCCACGTCGCTGGCCGCCATCTGACAGATCGCGTCCGTGATCTGTCCAGCGTCGTCGCTGCAAACCGTATGTGCGGTCATTTCACAGCCGTATTCGGTCATTTTCCGCACGAGCACCGGCGTGAACGCATCCTGAATCAGGCCGTGATATACCTCGCTTCCGGTTGTGACCACGCCGAAAGAACGGGGACGGAACGGAAGCAGCCGAAGGAGCGGTTCGTCTCCGGCTGTCCGTGCGGCTCGCTCCATTTTTTCTTTTTCGATCACAAGAGGGATCACACGCATGCCGCACAGCTTGTCGCCCGCTTTGACGGGAAAGCCCGAGGCGCGCGTGGCGATCATCATTTCGCCCAGCGCGTTGACCGCGCGCAGACGCTCGATATCGACCAGCAGCAGGCCGTCGGCTTCAGCGATCAGCTCGATTTTCCCCTCTTTCGGAGGGGTGGCGCGCATATGCGCGTTTTGACAGATGGCACGCAGGATATCCGCTGCGTCGTTTTCGTGCAGCATGGCTTCGTTATTTTCCCAAATATAAATATGCTCCTTGCCGACGCTGAGGAGGACAGGGATATCCTCCTCGCGGATGATATGGCCCTTGCGGAACACCGCGTCCTTTGTGACGCCGGGGATAATCTGGGTGATATCATGGCAGAGCACCTGCCCGACCGCGTCCTGCGTGCGTATCAATTTCATAGGGAAGCCTCCTGCGGTAAGCTGCGGACTGCTCACAAAAGCGTCCAGCGGCATTTGTATAACACGATTATACCATACTGCAACCTATTTCAGCAACAAATAAGGAATAGAAAAGCACAGGGCGTTTTTGTCGCACCTTTCGTTATATTAATAAATATATAACGAAAGACATGGGAGGCGGGCGGGCCGTTGCGTTTGAACGGGGGACATGCTATAATAATGGCATATCGGCGGATGGAGGGAAAACCAATGGCGGAGCGGATTCGGGTGAAAGCAAGCCTGCGCCTTGTGCGGGAGGGAAAGCTGTTCGGGCCGGGCGCGGCGCAGCTGCTCGAAGGCGTCGCGGAACTGGGGTCCCTGCGGCGCAGCGCCGCACGCATGGAGATGAGCTACAACAAAGCATGGAGCGTGGTACACGCCTGCGAGGAGCAGCTTGGCTTTGCGCTGTTGGAGCGCCGCATCGGTGGAGCAGGGGGCGGCGGTGCGTCGCTGACCGAAAAAGGACGCGCGCTTCTGAAGCGGTACCGTGCGTTCGACAGCCGGGCGCATGAAATGCTCGACCAGATGGCGCAGGACTATTTTACGGATCTATTGGGGCAGGAGTGAGCTGGCATGTTAAAGCGTGAAGCGCGGCCGTGGGTGCTGGTGCGGGGCGCGGGAGATCTGGCAACCGGAGTGATTGTTCGCCTGTACCGCTGCGGCTTTCGGGTGATTGCGACCGAATGTGCGGATCCTTCTGCGATCCGGCGCAGGGCGGCGCTGTGCGAGGCTGTTTGGCAGGGTACATCCCAGGTGGAGGGCGTGCGCTGCCGCCGCGTTTGTGATGCGGCGCAGGCGGCGGCGGTATCCCGCGCGGGCGAAGTGCCGCTGATAGTGGATGAGCGCGCGGCTTGCATCGGGACGCTGCGGCCCGCCGCAGTGGTGGACGCCATTTTGGCCAAACGCAATTTGGGTACCGACCGGAGCCTGGCGCAAATCACGATTGGCGTTGGCCCGGGATTTACTGCGGGCGTGGAAGTGGACGCAGTGGTGGAGACCATGCGGGGACACCATCTGGGGCGTGTGATTCGGCAGGGCGCGGCAATACCAGATACGGGCGTGCCGGGGGCGATCGCGGGCTATACGGTGGAACGGGTCATTCACGCGCCGGCGGCAGGGCGGATGTGCTTTGTTAAGGATGAAACCGGTGCGGCAGTGGATATCGGCGCGATTGTGCGTGCGGGGCAGACCATCGCCCGTATTGGAGAAACGCCGGTTTCCGCGACGATAAACGGCGTTCTGCGCGGCCTGATTCGGGAGGGCTATCCGGTATCGGCGGGGCTGAAGATCGCGGATATCGACCCACGGCCGGAACAGGCGGCCTATTGCGATACCATATCGGATAAGGCGCGTGCAATCGGCGGCAGCGTGGTGGAAGCGCTTCTCGAGCTATCCAGAGAAAAAGGGATCGAGCTGCTGTAAGCGACGACAAAAACGGGCTGGTATCAGCCCGTTTTTTTAGGTCGATGGAAGTAGCCAGTCGATGAAGAGGGAAGGGGTGTCGCGTAGGCTTCCCATACGGCAGTCCAGTCCATCGGAGGAAAGCGCCTGCAAAATTTCCTCCGCCTGCGGCCGGACGCCGGCAAGATCCGACTGATTCAGAAAGACGCGCAGCTTGTCAGGGGGAAGCCCGACTGCAGCGGCGGTTTCCCGAATGCAGGATACCATGATCTGCGGACTGACCCGCTGGCTGGGAGCCTGCGCCCAGACGGGGTGAAGCTGGTAACGGTGTACCGCTGCCCCGACCGGCCTGCCGAGCGCGGACAGGCCGGCAACAATCAGGCAAAGGCTGGTTTGCGGCGGGAGCACCGGTTCATCCGGACGGTGCAGCTTGAGCGGTAAGCCGTGCGCGCCGTCCGCTTCGCAAAGCGTGATATCGGAAGCGTGGATAAATTGCTGCAGCAAGGCGGCGGGAAGCGCCCCCATTTTCCCGTCTGTAGAACGCGTACCCGCACAGGTAACCCCGATCCGGCGAAGCTGTTCCTGCAGCTGGGTGGGGGATGGGTCGAGCAGCAGGCTGCGGCACAGCGGCGGCCGGACTGGGAACATATGGGTCGTGGTGGTCAGCAGGACAGCGCGGTGAGAGAGAGCGCGCGCCAGATGAAGCAGGGCGGTCGTTTTTCCGCCGGCCCCCACGGCGGCAATCACGAAAGGCGGCATGGGTGTCGCTCCTTTCAGGTTTCGCTGCGCCAAAGCAGGATATAACCGGTGGTTTCCGCAAGGTAAATTGCCTCGGTATCCGTATCCAGCAGCGCGCGGCAGTCGGTTTCGGCGGAAAACTGGACGCAGGTGCCGCAGGACGAACTGAGCGCGCGCGGGACCGGCAGCATCCGGACGGGAATATCCGCGTTTTGCAGGGCTTGGAAGCTTAAAAGAGCGCTCAGGTGAGTGTAGAACGTCGCAATATACCGATTCATGGCAGTTTGGTCAGCAGAAGAGAGAATTCATCATCCGCAACCTCACGAACCTCCACCGCATAGCCGCTGTGACCGGCAAAGCGGGAAATATTTTCGACCGCGCAGCGGTCGTCCACCAGCACCTCAAGCTGGTCGGGCGCGCTCCGGCCGACTTCCTTCTGTACCATGACCACCGGCATGGGGCAGGAATATCCTCTTGCATCAACCATTGTTTTTTTCCTCCTTGTGCAGATTCGCGACAGATATGATAAACAGCAGGATCAGGCCGGTCAGTATCCCGATCTGGCCGGGCGTTCCCACACCTCCGGCGACAAAGGCGCCGTCCGTCATGGCGTCCGCGTTGCCGGCCATGCCGAAATTGTGGGCGAGCGCCGCGCCGGTCAGCATGCCGAATACGGTAACCGCGCTGTCCCCATTGCCTTCTCCGGCCAAAATGAGCTGGCGGAGCGGGCATCCGCCCAGCAGAACGGCGCCCCAGCCGACCGCTGCCATCCCGAGCAGGCTCCACAGATAATCATGATGGGCAACCGGCTGCACGGCAAGCGTAGGATGGAATCCGCCCAGCAGCAGGTTGCCGATCAGCACGGTGGCGAAGATCGCCGCAAAGCCGCTCACTAAATGGAAGTCGCGGAACAGGAATACGTCGCGGATGCCGCCTGCCATACACAGCCGGCTTTTCTGCGCCAGTACGCCGACGATCAGCCCGCCGGCGAGGGAAACCAGCCAGTAGGCATGGCTCGCGCCCGGCCCTTCCTCAGAGAAGCGCAGTACGGCCGGTACAGCAAGCAGAAGGACAAGAAGGGCGGCCATAAAACCGGGCAGGACGAAGCCGTCCGACCGTTTCACTTTATAGGCGCGGCCCAGGGAAAACCCTTTTTTCAGGCACAGCACGCCGGCGCCGATGCCGAGCGCAAAGCCGGCAAAACCGGAAACGGCGGTAAGGTCGCCCCCAGCCAGCCGAAGCACCATACGGAGCGGGCAGCCAAGGAAAGCGAGCGCTCCGACCATGACGATCATACCCAGTACAAAGCGCAGCGCGGGCGCGGAACCGGCGCGTGCCTTGAATTCACGGCCGGCCATGGCGGACAGGAGCGCGCCCAGTACGAGCCCGATGATTTCCGGACGTATGTATTGAACCTTTGCGGCGCTGTGCATACCAAGCCCGCCCGCGATATCGCGTAGGAAGCAGGCGATGCAGAAGCCCATATTGGCGGGATTGCCCGCTGCGGCAAGCCCCAGCGCGGCGAGGCCGGTGATAAAACCGGCCAGAAGGATGAGACGGTGGTGTTTGTTCATGGGGAAATCTCCTTTAATAAAATGAGGTCGAAATTTACTTTTGCCGCAGGCTGTGCTACACTGGTCAAAACAGAGCCTTGCACAGAGAGAGCAATGGAGGGATGCCGATGAGAACCATATATTTGGACCATGCCGCAACGTCGTTCCCCAAACCGCCGGCGGTAGGAAAACGGATGCAGGAATATGTGGAAACCGTGGGCGCGACGGTCAACCGGTCGTCCTATGGCGCCGCGCAGGAGGCGGGTATGGTCGCGCTGCGCCTGCGGCAAAGGCTGGGCGCGCTGTTCTCTTTTCCCGACCCTGCGCATGTGGTGCTGACGCCCGGCAATACCTGGGGGCTGAATATGCTGCTGCACGGCGCGCTGCGCCCGGGCGATCACTGTCTGGTTTCCGCGATGGAGCACAACGCGGTCATGCGCCCGCTGCAGCAGATGTCGCAGCGCGGCGTGCGGTTTGAGCGCGTGCCGTGCGACGCGGAGGGACGCCTTGACCTGCGGGCGCTGGAGCGGATGCTGCGGCCGGATACGCGGCTGGTGCTGCTTTGCCACGCCTCCAACGTTTCCGGCACGGTGCAGGACGCCGAAAGGGCGGGACAGGTCTGCGCTGCGCATGGCGTTCCGTTTGCGCTGGACGCCGCGCAGACGGCCGGACATCTGCCGATTGATTTCGGCAGGCTGGGGCTTGCGGCGCTGTCCGTCCCCGGGCATAAGGGCCTGATGGGGCCGCAGGGCATCGGAGCGCTGATTCTGCGGCCGGATTTCGCGGAGGCGTTGGAATTATTTGTTTCCGGTGGGACGGGAAGCGCGTCAGACAGCGAGGAACAGCCGCGTTATATGCCCGACCGGTTTGAGTCGGGAACCCCCAATGTGCCGGGGATTTACGGCTGGGAAGCGGCACTGGAATACCTGCAGAGCGTTACGGTGGAGAGGGTCGCCGCACATGACAGGGCGCTGTCCGAACAGTTCCTGGACGGCTTGCAGGAGGTGCCGGGCGTTGTGCTGTACGGCCCCCGAACCGCCGCAGGGCGGGTAGGGGTATTCAGCCTGGATTTCCTGGGAAAAGATAATGCGGAAGCGGCGTACCGGCTGGAGTGCGAATATGGCATTTTGACACGCTGTGGTTTGCACTGTGCGCCGTCCGCCCATAAAACGCTTGGCACGTTCCCAAAAGGAAGCGTGCGGCTGTCTTTCGGCTGGTTCACGACCGAAGAAGAGGTTGGGCGCGCGCTGGAAGCCATTGCTGCGGTCAGCGCAGGATGATTCTTGCGCCTCCGGTATAGTCGGCCGCTTTGCCGATACGCTGCGCGCTGGGTACGGATGGCCGCAGTTCGTCCCAAAGCGCGTCTGCGTCCGCCGGATCGACGGCGATCAGCAGACCGCCGGAGGTCTGCGGGTCATACAGCAGGTCCTGTACAGCCAGCTCGGTCTGCCCTGCATCGACAAAGGGCTGGGCAAAGGTGCGGTTGCGGTACATCCCTTCCGGCAGGATGCCGGTGCGCGCCAGCGCGAGAGCTTCGGGCAGCAGGTCGAAGCCTTTTATGTCAAGCGTCAGCGCAACCCCGCTCGCCTGCGCCATTTCAACCGCATGGCCGAGCAGGCCGAAGCCGGTTACATCCGTGCAGGCATGGACGCGATACCGCACCATGATATCGCGCGCGGCTTTGTTCAGGGTTGCCATCAGGCGATAGGCCTGCGCGAGCGCGGCAGGGGGACAAAGCTCCACTTTGGCGGCGGTGGTCAGGACGCCGGTCCCGAGGGGCTTGGTCAGAAACAGAATATCCCCCGGCCTTGCCCCTGCGTTGGTCAGCAGCCGCTCGGGATGGACAAAGCCGGTGACGGACAGGCCGTATTTTGGCTCCTCATCCAAGATGCTGTGTCCGCCGGTGATGAGCGCGCCGGCTTCATATACCTTGCCATAGCCGCCCCTGAGAAGCGCATGGACCGCGCTCTGGGGCATCTTCTCCGGTATACAGAGCAGGTTGAGCGCGAGCTTTGGTTCGCCGCCCATGGCGTAAATGTCAGACAGGGCGTTGGCGGCCGCGATCTGACCAAACAGAAACGGGTCGTCCGCAATGGGCGGAAAAAAGTCCACGGTCTGCACCAGCGCAAGCTCGTCCGACAGCCGGAAAACCGAGGCGTCGTCGCTTTTGTCAAAGCCCACCAGCAGATCAGGATCGCGGTGGACCTCTATGCCGTCCAGCAATTGTGCCAAAATACCGGCGCCGACCTTGGCGCCGCAGCCTGCACAGCGGGCAAGTTTGGTCCATTTAATGTTTTCTTCCATAGCGGCAGCTCCTTGCTTTGCAGAAAAAAAGCGATTGAAAGTGTGCTTCAATCGCGGTGCCTGCGTGCGTTATCCTAATCAAAAGATAACACGGATGGAGAAAAAGGTCAAGAAAAGAAATGTCTGTACCGTTCTTGAAACGGGTTTTCTGCCGCCTTTCAAGGCGTCTGACGTTTTACGCTGTGCATGCCTTTTCAGAAAAGCGGTTTCATGGTATACTGGAAGCAAATGATGGAATGATGAGGAATGTGTTATGGTTTCATATGTGCTTACCTGCTGTTCGACAGCAGATCTGCCCGCCGAATTTTTTCGGACGAGGCAGGTACCCTTCGCCAGCTTTCATTTTCAGTTGGAGGGGGAAGATTATCTGGACGATCTTGGCAAAACCATACCCTATGAGGAGTATTTTGCAAAAATAGCCGCGGGGGCGCAGCCCACCACGGCGCAGGTAAATGTGGAGGAATACAAGCGGCTGTTCGAACCGCTGCTGCAGGAGGGGAAAGACATCCTGCATCTGTCGTTTTCCAGCGGGCTGTCGGGTTCCTGTGCGTCCGCCTGTATCGCGGCCGAAGAAATGCGGGAGAACTATCCGGAACGGAAGATTTATGTGGTGGATACGCTGGCGGCATCCTCCGGCTATGGGCTGCTGGTGGCTGCGGCCTGCGACAAGCGCGACGCGGGTATGCCGCTTGATGAATTGCACACATGGGTGGAACAGAACAAGCTCCGGCTCCACCACTGGTTTTTTGCGACCGACCTGACCAGCTTCAAGCGCGGCGGCCGGATTTCGCCCGCCGCGGCAACCTTTGGCACGCTGCTGGGGATTTGTCCGCTGCTCAACGTGGATTTTGAGGGCCGTCTGGTCCCACGGAAGAAAATACGGGGCAAAAAAGCGGTCGTTTCTGAAATTGTTACAATGATGGAGCAGCATGCGGAAAATGGACTGGATTACAGCGGGAAATGCTTTATTTCGCAGTCCGCATGCATGGAAGATGCGCGCGCGGTAGCGGATATGGTAGAGGCGCGCTTCCCGCACCTGAACGGCAGGGTCGCCATAAACAGTATCGGCACAGTAATCGGCGCGCATACCGGCCCGGGGACGGTAGCGCTGTTTTTCTGGGGAGATGAGCGGGACGACTGAAATGGAAAAAGCAGGGAGGATGGCAGCGCCATCTCCCTGCTTTTTTAATCCCTGCGGCCGGACGGTGTTCTGGTAGGGGCAAGCACATAAACATGCGCCGCACCCATTTCGCGCAGCAGCTTGACCGCCGCGGCAACCGTCGAACCGGTTGTGATAATATCGTCTACAAGAATAACGGATTTGCCGGAAAGGTCGACGCCGGCGCGTACCCGCAGCGCGCGTTCCGCGTTCTTCTTACGCGCCGCCGCGTCCCTTCGGCCGGACTGCTTGGGGGTAAACGGCCGCTTCCGCAGCGTGGCGGTGCAGGGAAGCGAAAACGGGGCGGCGATCCGCTGCGCGAGCAGCTCCGCCTGGTTATAACCGCGCTGGTACCAATGGAGCAGACCGATGGGGATAAATGTGACAAGATCAGGCTTCCAGGCGTCCAGCCGCTCCGCTAAGACCGGCAGGGTCTGCGCGGCGAACCAGTCAGCATAGTGCTGGCGGTGCTGGAATTTGAAACGCTTGACCGCGTCCGCGACCGCACCGGTGTAAAGAAGCGGTGCGGCGGCATCATCGGCCCCGTCGATCTGGAACCGCTCGGTACACCGGTACTGGTCCCGCACGGCCTTTGCGCAGGCGGGACAAAGCATAGCGGCTTTCCCAGCGTCAGCATCCAAGGTTTTGCAGCACAGTACACAGGTTTTTGTAAAAATAAGCCCCATAACGCCCCTCCGATCAAAGGATAAAGGACTGCCTCCGCAGGGACAGTCCTTTTTTTATCTTATCCAAGCAGCTTTTTCAGGCGCTCCGCCGCCTCAACCGTTCGCTGCTGGTCGCCAAACGCGGTCAGGCGGAAGAAACCGTCTCCGTTCTTGCCGAAGCCGGCGCCCGGTGTGCCGACCACATGGGCGTTTTCCAGAAGATAGTCGAAGAACGTCCAGCTATCCATGCCATTCGGGCATTTCAGCCAGAGATATGGGCTGTTTTTGCCGCCCGTGTACCAGATGCCGAGCGAATCGAGCGTTTCACTGAGCACTTTGGCATTCTGCTTGTAATAGCCGAGCGTTTCCCGAATCTGCCGCATGCCCGTTTCGGTAAAGCAGGCCGCCGCACCCTTCTGTACGATATAGGGTACGCCGTTGAATTTTGTGGTCTGGCGGCGCAGCCACATTTTGTTGAGCTTCCCATCAGCCAAAGCCTTGGGGACGATCGTCCAGCCGCAGCGCGTGCCGGTAAAGCCGGCCATCTTGGAGAACGAACAGAACTCGACCGCACAGGTTTTGGCACCCTCGATCTCATAAATGGAGCGGGGGAGACCGGCGTCTTCGATAAAGCATTCGTAAGCTGCGTCATACAGGATAACGGCATGCTGCGCGTTGGCGTAATCCACCCATGCCTGAAGTCCGGCACGGTCATAGGCGGCGCCGGTCGGGTTGTTCGGGGAGCAGATATAGATGATATCACACGCTGTGCTGGCATCCGGCAGCGGGAGGAAGCCGTTTTCCGCGTTGGCGTCCGCAAAAATCACCTTGCGGCCGGCCATGACATTCGTATCGACATAGACGGGATAGACCGGATCGGGAACCAGAACGGTATTATCTGCGCTGAACAGGTCGAGAATATTGCCGAGGTCGCTTTTTGCGCCGTCCGAAATAAAGATTTCATCGGTAGCAAGCGAAACGCCGTGCGTATGGTAATAGCCGGCCAGCGCTTCGTGCAGAAAGCCGTAGCCCTGCTCGTCGCCGTAGCCGTGGAAGGTTTCCTGCCGTGCCTGATCCTCGACCGCCGCGTGCAGCGCGTCGATCACAGCAGGCACCAGGGGACGGGTCACATCGCCGATGGACAGCTTGATCACATCTGCTTCCGGATGGGCGGCCTGAAATTCGCGCTGCTTTTTGGCCACGGTGGAAAACAGATAGCTCTGCGCGATATTGTCGAAATTTTGATTAATCTGCATGTTTTTTGCTCCTTTCCAGCGATGCCGCGACAAACGCCTTGAACAGCGGATGCGCGCGGTTGGGGCGGGATTTGAATTCGGGGTGGAACTGTACGCCGATATAGAACGGATGGTTCGGGATCTCGACCGTTTCCACCAGCTCGCCGGTGGGCGAGGTGCCTGTAATCAGCATGCCCTGTTTTTCGATCTGCTCACGGAAATTATTATTGAATTCATAGCGGTGGCGGTGGCGTTCGGAAATCATTTCCGCGCCATAGGCCGCAGACATGATGGTGTCCGGACGGATTTTACACGGATAAGCGCCCAGACGCATCGTACCGCCCTTTTTGGAAACGCCCTGCTGGCTTTCCATCAGGTCGATGACCGGATGTGTGGAATCCGGATCAAACTCACTCGAATTGGCGTCCTCAAAGCCCAGCACGTTGCGCGCATAGCTCATGACCGCGATCTGCATGCCCAGGCAGATGCCAAAATAGGGGATGCCCTGCGTGCGCGCATAGTTGGCGGCGCAGATCATGCCCTCGATGCCGCGCGGGCCGAAGCCGCCGGGCAGGATGATGCCGTCGACCTCGCCGAGCAGCTTGTCCACGGTCGAGTCGTTGATCTCCTCCGAATCCACCCATTCGATATCGACAAAGCATTCGTTTTCATAGCCGCCGTGCTGCAGGGCTTCCGCAACGGACAGGTATGCGTCGTGCAGCTTAACGTATTTGCCGACCAGCGCGATCCGGACATGCGCCTTGCGCGCCGCGATACGCTCGAGCATGGCGACCCACTCGCTCATGTCGCCCTTGGGCGCGCCGATGGCCAGCTCGCGGCAGACGATGTCGGACAGGTGGCTTTCCTCCAGCATCATGGGCGCCTGGTACAGTACGGGAAGCGTGCGGTTTTCAATGACGCAGTCCTCCGGTACGGTGCAGAACATGGAAATCTTCCTTTTGATGTCGTCGTCCATGGGCTGATCGACGCGCGCCACGATAATGTCCGGGGAAATGCCGAGGCCGCGCAGCTCCTTGACCGAATGCTGGGTGGGCTTGCTTTTCGGCTCGTTCGAGCCGGAGATGTAGGGGACGAGCGTAACATGAATAAACAGGCAGTTGCGGCGGCCGACCTCGGTCGCGACCTGGCGGATCGCTTCAAGGAACGG
This sequence comes from Agathobaculum sp. TL06, assembly GCF_054658635.1. NCBI lineage: Bacteria > Bacillati > Bacillota > Clostridia > Eubacteriales > Butyricicoccaceae > Agathobaculum > Agathobaculum sp. TL06. The sequence continues at coordinate 171,595 of NZ_BAAGGY010000001.1, read as the reverse complement.
CTGGGATTCGATATCGCCGGTTGTACCGCCGATCTCGGTGATGACAACGTCGGCCGAGGTCTTCTTGCCGACCGAATAAATGAAAGACTTGATCTCGTTGGTGATATGGGGAATGACCTGCACGGTCTCGCCCAGGTATTCTCCGGCGCGCTCCTTGTTGAGCACGTTCCAGTAGACCTTGCCGGTGGTCAGGTTGGAAAATTTGTTCAAATCCTCGTCGATAAAGCGTTCGTAGTGGCCGAGGTCGAGATCGGTTTCCGCACCGTCGTCCGTTACATAGACCTCGCCATGCTGGAACGGGCTCATTGTACCCGGGTCAACGTTGATGTAGGGGTCGAGCTTCTGCGCGGCCACCTTGAGGCCGCGGCTTTTCAGCAGGCGTCCCAGCGACGCGGCCGTGATGCCCTTGCCCAGACCGGAAACAACGCCGCCGGTTACGAAGATGTACTTTGTCATATCTCGATTTCCCCCTCAAAAATTGTGGTTGCCGCGCCCGTCATGAACACGGTCTCGTCGGTGTATTGAATGTTCAGATCGCCGCCGCGCAGGTGGACGGTGATATCGCTGCCTTTTTCCGCGCGCCCTGTGAGGCAGGCCGCGACGCCCACGGCGCACGCGCCGGTGCCGCAGGCCCAGGTTTCGCCCGAGCCGCGCTCCCACACGCGCATTTTCAGGCTGCCATCGGGTTGGACATTGACAAATTCCGTGTTGATGCGCGCGGGGAAGAGCGGGTGATGCTCAAATTTGGGGCCGATCCGCGCGAGGTCGAGACTGTCGATATCCTCGGACAGGAAGATGACGCAGTGCGGATTGCCCATGGAGACACAGGTGACGTGATAAACCCTTTCATCCACCACAAGCGGCGCGCCGACGACCGAATCGCCTTCGAAATCAGCCGGTATATCGCGCGGCAGGAGAATGGCGGCGCCCATATCCACGCGGACGGACTGCACTCTGCCGTCCTGAATGTCGAGTTCGAGCCTTTTGACGCCGGAAAGCGTATCGACCGTGACCGACGTCCGTCCGTCTACCATGCCGTTGTCGTACAGGTATTTGCCGACGCAGCGGATGCCGTTTCCGCACATCCGGCCCTCCGAGCCGTCCGCGTTGAAAATCCGCATCTGCGCGTCCGCCCTGTCGGATGGAGATATCAGGATGATACCGTCGCCGCCGATGCCGAAATGCGGCTCGCTCAGCCGGATGGAAAGCGCCTCCGGATCGGGTACGGCCTGGTCGAAGCAGTTGAAATAAATATAATGATTGCCGCAGCCGTGCATTTTGGTAAAAGACAGCTTCACGCGGTTTCCCCTCCTTGAAGATCAATTTTCGAGGCGTGCATACGCGTTTCACGCACCGCAACCCATATGTAATTTAGTATAGCATAATTCCTTTCCGATTTCTCTACCCAATTGAAAAAAACCGGAAAAATTTTGTCGCATCCCGAAGGCTGGTTTTGGGTGGTATCATACAAAAATGAAGAGTTCGGACAATGCGGCGGAAAGGGAAGAAGCGGACACTTTGCGGATTATGAAAAATACGGACCGTCCGCGCGTGAGATACCTGTACAGATTAAACAAAGAGGAAAAAGACGAGGGGGAAGCCTTGACAAGCCGGAAGTCTGCGGATTATAATTCTTTTGTAAACAGCAGAGCGCGCTGTGGGAACCCATCCCCGCAGCGCTTGTTTTATATGGTTATATGGGCAGCAAATAACAGGCTGATTATTATTGTTACTATTAAAAATCTATATATAGAGTAGTAAGGAGCGATATGTGTATGAACACGGCAAGGAACGTCCCCGAGCTTTTTGGCAGCATGGTCTTTAACGAGACCGTGATGAAGGAGCGTCTTCCGAAGGATGTTTACCGCAAGCTCAAAAAGACCATGCGGGAAGGGACTGCGATCGATGCGGACGTTGCCGCCGTTGTGGCGACAGCGATGAAAGACTGGGCGCTCTCCAAGGGTGCAACGCACTATACCCACTGGTTCCAGCCGCTCAACGGCATTTCGGCCGAAAAGCATGATTCCTTTATCTCTCCGACAGACGACGGCGGCGTGATGATGGAGTTTTCCGGCAAGGAGCTGATTAAGGGCGAGCCGGACGCGTCCTCGTTCCCCTCCGGCGGCCTGCGCGCGACCTTCGAGGCGCGCGGCTACACGGCCTGGGACCCGACCAGCTACGCCTTTGTCAAGGACGGCTCGCTGTATATCCCGACCGCGTTCTGTTCGTATACGGGCGAGATCCTCGATAAAAAGACGCCGCTGCTGCGCTCGATGGAAGCAATCAGCGCGCAGGCCTGCCGCGTACTCAAGCTGTTCGGCAAGGAGGTCCGCCACGTCACCACGACGGTCGGGCCGGAGCAGGAATACTTTTTGATCGATAAACGGGACTACGCCAAGCGTAAGGATCTGATCTTCACCGGCCGCACGCTGTTCGGGGCAAAGCCGCCGAAGGGACAGGAGATGGAGGACCACTACTTCGGCTCCATCCGCCCGCGTGTGGCGGCGTTCATGCAGGAGCTGGACGAAGAGCTGTGGAAGCTCGGCATCTTCTCCAAGACCAAGCATAACGAGGTCGCGCCCTGCCAGCACGAGATGGCACCGGTGTTTACCACAGCCAATATTGCGACCGACCATAACCAGCTCACCATGGAGGTCATGAAGCGGGTCGCGCAGAAGCACAACTTTATCTGCCTGCTGCATGAAAAGCCGTTCGAGGGCGTCAACGGCTCGGGCAAGCACAACAACTGGTCGCTTTCCACGGATACGGGCGAAAACCTGCTTGAGCCCGGCAGAACGCCGAGCGAAAACGCGCAGTTTCTGCTGTTCCTGACCGCGGTTATTAAGGCTGTGGACGAATATCAGGATCTGCTGCGCATCTCGGTTGCGTCCGCGGGCAACGACCACCGCCTGGGCGCGAACGAAGCGCCTCCTGCCATCGTTTCCATGTTCATTGGCGACGAACTGCAGGCAATCCTGGATGCGATCGAATCGGACGCGGACTATACGGATATGACCAAAACCAAGATGGATCTCGGCGTATCCGCGCTGCCGGACATTCCGAAGGATACCACCGACCGCAACCGCACCTCCCCGTTCGCCTTTACCGGAAACAAGTTTGAATTCCGCATGCTGGGCTCGGCGATCAACATTGCCTGCCCGAACATCATGATTAATACTGCGGTCGCGGAGGAGCTGCGCCTGTTCGCGGATGAACTGGAAGGCGCCGCCGACTTTGAGAGCGCGCTTCACGAGCTGATTAAGCGCGAGATCAAGGCGCACAAGCGTATTATTTTCAACGGCAACGGCTATGACGACGCCTGGATTGCAGAAGCGGAAAAGCGCGGCCTGCTCAACCTGAAGTCGACCGCGGAGGCGCTGCCGCGCTACACGGATGAGAAAAACATCCGCCTGTTTGCAACGCATGGCGTTTACACCCGCATCGAGATGGAATCCCGCGAGGAAGCGCTGCTGGAGGAATATTATAAGACGCTGCATATCGAAGCGCTGACAATGGCCGATATGGCGCGGGAAGAGATCCTCCCCGCCTGCACGACGTTCCAGAATGAGCTGGCGCAGACGGCAAGGAACAAAAAAGAGGTCGGCGTATCCAACACAATGGAGGTTGACCTGCTGCGCAAGGTCTGCGGGCTGACAGAGGAGCTGTACAGCAAATGCGGCGAACTGAGCGACGCCATTGCACAGGCGCCGGAGGCCGATGCCAAGCGCCTGTCGGATTACTATCATGATACGGTTATCCCGATCATGAACGCGGTGCGTCAGCCTGCGGACGATCTGGAGCTGCTGGTTGGCAAGAAATACTGGCCGTTCCCGACGTATTCCGATATCCTGTTTTACGTCTAAAGTTACAACAAAACAGTACGCATTGCCGGCCGGCGGTGCGTACTGTTTTGCTTTGGGAGAGCGGCGCGCTTGTGTTTTTTTCACGAGTGTATTATAATGATACATATTTTGCATGCGGGAGAATGGTATTGCGATGAAACGGATAGCTGCGCTGCTTGCGGCGCTTTTGTGCCTGTCAGGATGCTCCGACAGCGGAAACGCCTGCAGCACGGATTTTTTTGCCATGGACACGTTTATGTCCATAGCGGTATGCGGGGAAGGCGCGGAGGATTCCGAAGCGGCGCAGGAGCTGGCAGCAGAGCTGGAGCAGCGTGTAAATGCACTGGAACCGGCGCTTTCCCGCACAAGGGAGGACAGCGACCTTTACCGTTTGAACCACGCGGAGGGGGCGGTCTGTACCGTAGCTGAGGATACCTATGCGGCGATCGCCGATGCGGTGGAGTACGCGAAGCTGACCGGCGGCGCGTTTGACCCCACGATGGCGGCGCTGTCCGACCTGTGGGGCATCAATACGGAGGACGCCAGGGTACCGTCCCAGAATGAGATCGAGCAGGCGCTGTCCAGCGTGGGCTATGAGAATATCGAGCTTCTGGGAGACGGGCGGGTGCGCTTGCTGAACGGTGCGCAGCTTGACCTCGGCGGCATTGGCAAAGGGTTTGCAACGGACGCGGTTCAGGCGGCTTGGGAACAACGGGACCGTTCGGGAACGTGGAGCGTGCTGGCCCGTCTCGGCGGCAATGTTGGGGCGTTCGGCGAGAATCCTGACCGCGACGGAGGGAACTGGGTCGTCGGTATTGCGGATCCGGATAACAGCGCGGATTATTTGGCAACGGTCGCGGTAAAAGACCTGTCGGTTGTCACCTCGGGCGACTATGAGCGCTATTTTGAGCAGGATGGGAAACGGTATCACCATATTTTTGACCCCGCCACCGGTTATCCGGCGGAAAGCGGCCTGTGCAGCGTGACCGTGATCGACGAAAGCTCTACCCGTGCGGATGCGCTGACGACTGCGCTGTTTGTCATGGGGCTTGAGGAAGGAATGGCGTTTTGCGCCGAAAATCAGGTCGCTGCTGTTTTCATCACAGCGGACCGGCAGGTTTACACGACGCAGCGGGTCGGCGAGCTCTGCACCTTTTCGTTTTTAGGCGAGGAAAAAGGGTATACCTATGCGCAGTAGAATGAAGTGGGGAGACGCCGTGATTATCGGCGCGGTGCTGCTGCTGGCGGCCGCACTGGCCGCTGTGCTGGCAATGCAGGCGGCGGGCGACCGGCTTTATGCGGAGGTCTGGAAAGACGGCAGTCTGGTGGAGCGGGTCGCGCTGGAGGAACAGACCGACCGGACGATCGAACTGGATGGACATAACACAGTGGTATTGCTTGGCAAAACGGCAAAAATGCAGTATGCGGATTGCCGCGACCAGGTCTGCGTCAGGACCGGAACATTGACGCGCGCCGGCCAGGTGGCGGTCTGTCTCCCGAACCGCGTTGTGCTGAAAATCACAGGCGGGCAGAGCGATGTTGACGCGATCGTAAGTTAAAGGGGAGTGTGCGGACGGATGAAAGCGAAAAAGGTATCGTTCTGCGGCCTGCTGACCGCGCTTGCGATCGTACTGTCGCTGGCCGAGCGGCTGTTTCCGCTGGATGCGGTCGTGCCGGTACCCGGCGTCAAGCTCGGCCTTGCAAACGTGGTGACCCTGTTTGCGCTGACAAGACTTTCGGTGCGGGACGCGTTTTTCATTTTGGTATGCCGCGTGACGATTTCCTCGGTACTGATGGGGAGCGTGACCGCGTTTCTGTTTTCCCTGCTGGGGGGACTGCTTTCCCTGGCTGCCATGTGTCTGCTGCTGCGGCTGGAAGGGCGGTTCTGCTCTCTGCTGGGCATCAGTGTGGCCGGAGCGGCGGCGCATAATATCGGGCAGGTGCTTGCGGCAATATTCTGGATGCAGACAGCGGCGGTTGCGGCGTATCTGCCTTTCCTGCTGGTGATGAGCGTCCCGCTTGGGCTTGTGACCGGCCTGACCTGTTCCGTTGTGCTTGCGCATATGAAAAAAATCGAGTTTCATGTATAAATTTTTTGGCATCCTCCTATACTATGAGCAAATATAAAGGAGGAAATGCAATGAAAAAGCTTGTTGCGTTACTGGCCATGATGACAATGCTGATTGGCTGCGGCTGCTCCAATACGTCCGACGACCAGAATAAAGACGGCGCGGACAATACGGTTACGGACAGCCAGAATGACCAAAACGACACGATGGATAACAGCATTGGGAATGACGCGGATAGAGTCGGAGACGACATAATGGATGGCGTGGACGACGCGGGCAACGCCATCAAAGACGGCGCCGAGGATGTCGGCGACGCGCTGACCGGAAACAATAACAATAACAACAACGGCGCGGCTACGGATAATGGAACCGGCGTAACGACCTCCCCCAATCCGTAATCGAAAATAAATAAAGCTGCAGGCTCAATGCCTGCAGCTTTATTTATTTCTTCATTAAATCTGTGAGGTGAAAACCTGGTAGCCCTGCCTGCTCAAGTCGTCAAGCAGACGCTTGGCGTGCTCAACGCCGCCGACCTCGCAGACGACCTGGATGATCGCTTCGCCGATATCCAGATCAGCCTGCACGCGGTCATGCTGGAACAGAATGATATTGGCGTTCTGCTCAGCCACCAGATGCGCAAAGCGTTCGAGCGCGCCGGGTACGTCCGGCATCAGCACCGAGAATTTCAACTGGCGGCAGCGGGTGACAAGACCCTTTTCCACGATCTTATGGATAAAAGACACATCAATATTGCCGCCAGAAAGCACGCAGACGACCTTTTTGCCCTTGACGTCCACCTTGTTGTTGAGTACGGCCGCCAGGGGCGCCGCGCCGGAGGTTTCCACGACCTGCTTGCAGCGTTCAAGCAGCAGAAGCACGGTGGAAGCGATCTCCTCATCGGAGACCGTGACAACACGGTCGACATATTGCTGAATATACCGGAACGTGTTTTCGCCGGGACACTTGACCGCGATACCATCCGCGATGGTGCGGACCGTATCCGATGGCTGGAGCGTACCTGCGCGGAAGGAATTGGCGATGGCCGGCGCGCCCTCTGCCTGTACGCCGACGATCTGGATGCGCGGATTGATCTGCTTGGCGCAGGCCGCGATACCGGAGATCAGCCCGCCGCCGCCCGCAGGGACAAAAATGATATCGACGAACGGAAGGTCGCGCAGGATTTCGAGTGCGATCGTACCCTGGCCGGCCATAACATCCTCGTCGTCAAACGGATGGATGAACTCGGCTCCGGTTTCCTCGCAGATCTCGCAGGCCTTGGCATAGGCTTCGTCATAGATGTTGCCGGCAAGCACAACCTCAGCGCCATAGCCCTGCGTCGCGGACACCTTTGCAATCGGTGTGGAACGGGGCATGACGATGGTAGACTTTACGCCGACCGAACTGGCTGCGAACGCGACGCCCTGCGCGTGGTTGCCTGCAGACGAGGCAACGACCGCATGGAGGTCGCCCTCGGCGTAGCGCTTCATGATCTTGTTGTATGCGCCGCGCACCTTGAAGGAACCGGTCTTCTGCTGGTTCTCGTACTTCAGATAGACTTCCGCGCCGCTCATGGCAGAAAAGGTGCCGGAAGTGGACAGCGGGATGTTATGGATCACATTTTTCAGGCGGTCGGCCGCCGCTTCGAAATCTTTCAGCTCTAACATAATATCTTTCTCCGATTTAGCGTGATGAACTTATCATAGCACTTTTGTTTCGGGATTGCAAGCGGAAATCCGAGGACGTGCGTCTGTTTTGCCGGAAAAATGGGGAAGAAAGAAGGGAGGGTGATCTTTTTATTGCCAGAAGGGTCCGGCTTTGCTATACTTAAAGAAGATCGTATAGTGGAGGATAATGTCATGGATGAGCAGAGCAAGGGGTTCCGCGGCGCCGTTTTCGGCGGGTTTAAGCGGGAAGACGTGCTGCGATACATAGAGGAAACGGATACCAGGTACTTTTCGGAAACCGAGGAGCTTCGCCGGCAACTGGCGGAGGCGCAGGCCGCGATGGGGGAGCTGCGCGGGCAAAACGAAAAGCTGACGGAGAAAAACGCGGAGCTGTTGGAACGGCTGGGGCAGATGACGCTGGATACCGATAAAATCAGAGCGAAGCTCGACGAGATCGAAAAGGGCTTTACCCTGCAGACGACCGAAATTGAAGCACAGAACGCACGGGCGGAATCGCTTGCAGCGGAAAATGACCGCCTGACTGCGGAAAATACCAAGCTGGCGCAGAAATGCGGGGAGTACGATGCCTCCAAGGAGAAAATTGCAGAGATGGAGCTTTCGGCTTACCGGCGGGCGAAGCAGATCGAGGAGGATGCCAAAAGCGAGCTGCAAAAGCTGCGCCGCCAGTCGCTTGAGATGATCGAGCAGGTCAAACGTCAGCTCGATACGGCGAAAGAGAACTATCGGACGGTTTTGGCGCGCAGCCAGCAGGAATCGGCGGAAATGGCGCGCAAAGCGGGAGAAGTGCTGGGAGAGATCGACCGCATTACGGCTGCGCTGGGAAAGAGTGAAGCAGACAAAAGCAAATCCGGCCTGCGCGATGTACTGAATAATCTGCGGATCAAGACGGAGGAATAAGCGATGGCGCACTATGACCTGAAAACAGAGGAGTTAAAGCAGATGGCTTCCAAGCTCCGTGCCGGCGATACGGTCTCCCTGACCGGAACGGTGTATACCGCCCGTGATGCGGCGCACAAAAAAATCGTCGCGGCTATGGATGCGGGGGAAGCGCTCCCATTTGCGTTAGAGGGAGCGGCAATCTACTACGCGGGGCCGACGCCGGCCAAGCCGGGACAGGTGATCGGTTCGGTGGGACCGACTACATCGGGCCGTATGGATCCCTTTGCGCCGCGGCTTTTGGATGCGGGCCTTTCCTGTATGATCGGCAAGGGCATACGCAGCCAGGCGGTGCAGGATGCGATGGCGCGCAACGGAGCGGTGTATATGGTCGCGATCGGCGGCGCGGGCGCGGCCAAGGCGGCGTCTATCAAAAAGGTGGAAGTGATCGCCTATGAGGAACTGGGCTGCGAATCGGTCAAGCGGCTGACGGTGGAAAACTTCAGCGCGATTGTTTCACAGGACTGCGTCGGCGGCAACCTCTATACGGAAGGCGTTGCAAAATATAAAAAATAGCGCGCGGCGCGGAGCGCTGCGGATTCATAAAATCCCCCCGGCGGGCATACGCTGTGCTGAGAAGCATGGAAGCGGTCCGAGGGGGGATTTTTTTGAAGCTGGGCTTTCGTCACACAGCATTTCAGGCGGTGTGTACGGTTATCGTGCTTTGCTTTGCGCTGGTGCTGCTGCAGCGCGGCGATACAAACGCGGTGTTTGGGGAGCAGAACGGCGTCAGGTTGCCAATCCTGATGTACCATAGCATTTTGAAAGACAGCGCCCGCCAGGGGAAATATGTCGTTTCGCCATCCGTGCTGGCGGCAGATCTGGACGCGCTGCAAAAACGGGGCTACGAGACGGTTACGGTTTCCGACCTGCTCGCCTATGTGCAGGAAGGTGAGCCGCTGCCGGAAAAACCTGTGATGATTACGTTTGACGACGGGTATTATAACAATTATGTTTACGCATATCCGCTGCTCCAGCAGCGGAACATGCGGGCGGTCGTTTCGATCATAGGCTGCCAGACCGACCAGTATACGGAAAGCGGTGTGGAAAACGCCTACTGGTCGCATTTGACGATCGACAGACTGCGCGAAATGCAGGATGTTTTTGAGGTGCAGAACCATTCCTGGAACCTGCACGAATACGGGGAGCGCCGCGGCTGCCTGCGCAGACGGGGCGAGGACCAGACCACCTATGAAAGCCTGCTGCGGGAGGATACCGGTCAGACGCAGGAACTGTTATCCGAGAATGGGCTGCCGGAGCCGCAGTGCTATACCTATCCGTTTGGCGCATGCTCGGATGAAAGCGAGCAGGTGCTGCGCGAAATGGGGTTTCTATGTACGCTCGGATGCGAGGAGCGGATGAATCTGGTTACAGGCGATCCATCATGCCTGTATGAAATGGGGCGGTATAACCGTGCGTCAGGGGAAAGCACAGAAAGCTATCTCAAAAGGGCGTTGGGAGAGTGAAGGGATGGGAGCGATGCGTTTTTCCGAGCTGCATTGCAGGGAAGTAATCAACCTGTGCGACGGGGCGCGTTTGGGGGAAGTATGCGATCTGGTGTTCGATCCGGTCTGCGGACAGATCACGGCGATCGTCGTCCCAGGGCAGGGCGGCATCATGAGCCTGTTTTCGCGCGACGACTGCGTGATCCCCTGGAGCTGCATCGAAACGCTGGGAGAGGATTATATTCTGGTCCGCTGGAAAAGATAAGTGGGAGCGCGCGCGGAAGGATGCGTGAGGATAAGCGCATAGTCCGTATTGCTTTTGGAAAAAATAAGCGAAAATCAGCAAATAATGTTTGACATTGGATGCGTACAGCGCTATACTATTAGAGCATGAATTCGCACATCCCGTGATGAAAGCGGCCGGTGACGGGCCGGACGGCCTGTTGCCGCTGTCAGATGATCAGGGATGGAGGAAACAACCAAGGAGGAAAATGAAAATGGCAGTAATCTCTATGAAGCAGCTTCTGGAGGCCGGCGTACACTTCGGCCACCAGACCCGCCGCTGGAACCCGAAGATGGCGACCTACATCTTCACCGAGCGCAATGGTATCTATATCATTGACCTGCAGAAAACCGTAAAGAAGCTTGAGGAAGCATACTTCTTCGTGCGCGATATGGCCGCCGCGGGCGAGTCCATCCTGTTTGTCGGCACCAAGAAGCAGGCGCAGGACGCGATCAAGGAAGAGGCGGAGCGCTGCGGCCAGTTCTATGTCAATGCGCGCTGGCTGGGCGGCATGCTGACCAACTTCAAGACCATGCGCACCCGTATCGCGCGTCTGAACCAGCTGCAGAAGATGCAGGCGGACGGCACATTCGACCTGCTGCCGAAGAAGGAAGTCATCAAGCTCCAGCTCGAGATCGCCAAGCTCGAAAAGTACCTGGGCGGCGTTAAGGAAATGAAGAAACTGCCGGGCGCGCTGTTCGTGGTCGACTCCCGCAAGGAGAAGAACGCGATCGCTGAGGCCCGCAAGCTGGGTATCCCGATCGTTGCGATCGCTGACACCAACTGCGATCCGGACGAGATCGACTACGTCATCCCGGGCAACGACGATGCTATTCGCGCGATCAAGCTGATCTCCCAGACCATGGCGAACGCCGTTCTGGAAGGCAAGCAGGGCGAGCAGCTCGAGGTTGAGGCAAAGGCGGAAGAGGCCGAAGCGGCTTCCGCGCAGGCATAAGCTTAACTGCATAGAAATCAGTGAGTTGTTCGTAGGGCGCGACGACCCGGCGCGCCGAGGTCGTCGCGCCCTACGGTTTTGTTTTGAAATAGAATGATGGAGGAATATAAAAATGGCTTTTACCGCTGCTGACGTAAAAAAGCTCCGCGAAATGACCAACGTGGGCATGATGGACTGCAAGAAGGCGCTGACCGAGTCCGACGGCGACTTTGACAAGGCGATCGAGCTTCTGCGCGAAAAGGGCCTGGCCAAGGCTGCCAAGAAGGCGGACCGTATCGCGGCCGAGGGCGTTGTCTGCGCGACCGTATGCGATAAGTACGGCGTGGGCGCGATCATCGAGGTAAACTCGGAAACCGACTTTGTTGCCAAGAACGCAGACTTCCAGCAGTTCGTTACCGATCTGGCCGGCGTTGTGACCAAGGAGGCGCCCGCTGATGTGGAAGCGCTGAAGACCTGCAAGATGGGCGACCTGACCGTTCAGGAGGTTCTGCAGGAGAAGGTGCTGACGATCGGCGAGAACATCCAGATCCGCCGCTTTGAGCGTTTTGACGAATCCACGGTCAACGTAGCGTACAACCATATGGGCGGCGTGATCGGCGTGCTGGTCGGCCTGCAGGTTTCGGACAACCTCAAGGATAATGCGACGGTTAAGGAGCTGGGCAAGGACATCGGCATGCAGGCGGCTGCGATGAACCCGTCCTTTATGGATAAGTCCCAGGTGGACGAGGCGACTCTGGCCAAGGAGAAGGAAATCCTGCTGGCGCAGGCGCTTGAGGAGAACAAGACCGCTGCCAAGCCGAAGCCGGAGCAGATCATTCACAAGATGGTTGAGGGCCGTATCGGCAAATACTATGAGGAGAACTGCCTCCTGCAGCAGGCGTTTGTCAAGGAGAATAAGGTTTCTGTGGAGCAGCATATTGCGGCTGTGGCTAAGGAGCTCGGCGGCGAGATCAAGCTGGCCAAGTGCGTGCGCTTTGAAAAGGGCGAGGGCATTGAGAAGAAGCAGGACGACTTCGCGGCGGAAGTCGCTTCCATGGCCAAGTAAGCTATACTGTGAAAAAGGGACGCAGGGTAAACACCCTGCGTCCCTTTTATAATGCCTGCTTTTTCTTCCGGTACAGCAGCTCGTCGGCCAGCGCGGCCAGACAAAGCCCGCCAAAGGAGAGTAATAGGACCAATGCGCCGGTCCTTACCCAGAAGGTTTCCGGCAGGATGAGGATGATTTCATCCAGGCGCGCGTCGAATACCCAGTTGGTCTTGCCGGGAAAAAAGACCTGATGAAAAACAGTAAACAGGCTGTTGAAATCGCAGAACGCCCAAATCGCGGCGATAAGGTAAACAACGCCCATGGCGGCAGCCGCCCAAAATGCAGGTCCGCGCCCGTGGAACCGGTAAAACTGGAGCCTGCGGCGGCGGCCAAGCAGCGCAAGCAAAACCAGCGCGGCGGCTGAGCCGCCCAGCAGGACAAAGTCCTGCTGGAACAATGTCTTACAGTCCGCAAAATGCGCTTGGCCATCCTCCGACCAGGCCAGATCACCTGTGCCGAATGGGGCATCGAACACCAGATAATCCATGACCTCGTCATAGGCCTCACGGATCGTCTGCTCGCTCCAGCCGGTCCGCTCGGTGAGCTGAAGCGAGTCGATTTGCTGATAATAGAACGGGCGGCACAGGATAGGGAAGGCGATTGCGGCGGACAGAAAGAATACCGCTAATACAACTGACAGCAGGATAGACAGGGATTTTGATGGTTTCATTGTTTTGTTGCTCCTTGCGGATAGGATGAAAGGGCGATACAGACCTGTGAAGGCAGATAAAAGAACCACATGCCGAAATGCGTGCAGGAGGGGAAGATCCCCAGATTCCATGCGCCGACGCAGAGGTCGCAGCAGACAAACAAAAGCAGCCCGCAGGCAAACAGGCGCTGCTTCCGGCCGCAGGACCACAGAAGCATACCTTCCCATGCGTTGACAGCCAGATTGGAAAAATAGAAGACCGAAAGCGCGGAAAGCGTATCGGTGCCGTAAAAGAACACCAACAAAGGCAGGATACGGAAAGGAAGCGTTGCAAAGCACAGCCCGCCCCGCAGCCGGTACAGGCGAATACTGTAGACAAGCTGCACGATGCAGAAAAGCGATACGCCGAACAGATAATTCCGGTTTTGGACCAATAAAAACCAATCGGCAGCGGCGGTAAATAGCAGGGCGAGCGCGACAAGCCTCCCATCCTGACAGGAATGGTTGGGCAGGGCTGCGGAAAAGCAGAGCAGTATGGAAGCGTATTTGATCCATGTACTGTCGGCCAGCGCCGTAAGGTCAAGAACCAGAAAGCAGGCGTACAGCAGGCAGGCGAGCGGCAGGAATATGCGAGGGAAAACGCGCTTCATGGAACATCTCCTTTCCGGAATAATACTATGCCAATATTCTGCGTCTGTCAAGCGAGCAAGGCATACGGATTACAGAGAAAAAGCCGCCGCTTTTGCTTGCATTTGGCGCAGATATTCGGTACAATAGGAGCAGAATGTAAAAGGAGCCCGCTTTATGAAACTTCATTATGATATCACCAAGCAGGACTATATCGACTTCAATTTGAATTACTATACCAATAACGCAGTCGTACAACGCAGCATCCTGACGACGCGGATCGCTTCCGCAGTGATCGTCGCGCTGGGCGGCACGGCGCTGATGTATTGGCTCAAGGCGCTGAGCGTGGTATCCGTCGTCGGATATTTGGCGCTTGCGGCGGTCTGTTTTTTCGGCACGCCGTGGTATATGAAGCGTAAGGTTGTAAAAAATGTGGAACGCATCCTGCAAAGGGCCAACAATAAGCAGCTTTGCGGCCCCAAGACACTGACCCTGCGGGAAAACGAATTCGAGCTTGCAGGGGAAAACGAGGATACGACCTATCAATATGAAGCGGTCCAGCGCACAGCGTCGGATACCGGCCATTACTATATTTTCGTAGATGAATTTTCCGCGGTCATCGTGCCTTTTTCCGCCTTTGCGGACGAGGGACAGAAACGGGATTTTTATGAGCGGATCACGGCTCATATTACCGACGAGGCGCTCAAATGTTAAACAAGCTCCCTATATAGGGAGCTTTGGCATTAAATATGGGAACTATTTGAAAGAGGCAGTCGTCTAACCAGTAAACTGAAAGAATGGGAGGGATTTCAAGTGAAAAGACGGATAATAGCCTGGGTGCTTGCGTTTTGCATGGGGGTGCCAGCATGCGCCGGTGCAGCGCAGGAACAGGAGGTGTGCGGCTACCCGACAGAAGATGCTCTGCGGGAACTGCCAAAAACAGTCACGCGCGGTGACTTCCTGGAAGCGCTTGCGGCGGCATCCGGCGAGGACGTGTCGGACAGCGCGTGGATCGACATGGAGGAATACTTCACCGACGGCGCGGACGCATCCGACGAGGTTAAGTGGACGTTTGCAAAATGGATCCTGAACGGAGATGCGCAGGACGGGGAAAAAGCGGCGCTGCGCCTGGACGACCCGATCACGCGGCAGGAAGCGGCGGCGCTGCTCGGACGGTATTTGGATTATCGCTACACCGCGCTCCCCGCGGGCTGCGGCACCGGTTCGCCCGATCCGTATAATATTGCGGAGTGGGCGCAGAGCGGCGTGAGTAAGTGCTGGATGTACGGTGTGATCGATATGTCGGATGAAAGCAACGTCAGCTATCCGGATGGCACGGTGTCCAGCGCATTGGAGTTCCGGCCGAATGATCTGGTTGCCGGCAGCGAGGCGGCGCAGTGGATTGCAAACGCAAATGCGCTTAATATGAGCGCGGTCGCCGCGCCGGAGCAGCCGGATTTCGCTGACGCCCTTATCCGTGCGGTGGATGCGGAGGGCAACTGGTCGCTGTCGCCTTACTCCATCCGGATGTGCCTGGCCATGCTGGCGAACGGTACGAAAGGGGAAACGCAGCGGGAGCTGCTCGATGCCTTGCAGATCGAGGATCTGGCGGCGTTTAACCAGACCGTGAAAGAGCAGCTTGCGACCTATGACGGCTACGCGCGCATTATGTCGCTCGAAACCGCCAATTCCCTGTGGATCAATCAAAGCTGGTTTGATGGGGCGGGCGAGTTCCTGCCGGACTATGCGCGCGAAATGGACGAATATTTCCGCGCCGCGGTAGAGGAGGTCACAAACGCGGACTCGGTCGAACGGGTCAACGCCTGGGTGGACGAGAAAACGCATGGCAAGATCCCGACCATTCTGACCGAGGACAACCGCGAGTTTGTCACCGCGCTGATCAATGCGGTGTACTTCAAGGCCGCTTGGGAAAAAGAGTTTTCCCCCGCACGCACGGAAAAGGCGGACTTTACGAATGCGGATGGTACGGCCGGCACGGTAGACATGATGCGCCAGACCGACGTCTTTGGCTATTATTCCACCCCGGGCGCGGAGGCGCTCAAGATGGACTACCGCAAATACGCGGTGGACAACTGGGAGGGCGACAACTGGGAATACTTCCGCGATGCGGATTTCAGCATGTACCTGATTAAAGCGGACGATGCGCTGGACGTGCAGAACCTGCTGGACAACGCGGAATTTACCTATAGCGACGTACGGGTTTCCATACCCAAATTCAAGGTGGAGTACGGCGTACCGCTGGACGAAGCGCTGCAGGCGCTCGGTGTGCAGACAGCGTATGAGCCGGAAAAAGCCGATCTGACCGCGATGCTCGACCCTTCTGGACTGCCGGACAAGCAGCATTTCCTGGACACGGTGCTACACAAAACCTACATCGCTGTGGATGAAAAAGGCACGGAAGCCGCGGCGGTCACCGCCGCGATGGATGGTGCGGGCGCGGCGCTGCCGTCCCGCCCCGAACTGGTGCGCACGTTCACCGCGGATGAGCCGTTCTGGTTTGTTATCCGTGATAACGCAAACGGCGAGATTTTGTTTGCCGGCCGCTACGAAACGGCGAATTAACGGTTGACAAAGCAAGGCTCGGGGTATAATATAAATGTATTCATAAGCAAAAGCGATGACGGAAATCCCGTAAGTATCCAACAAGCGTCTGGCAGAGAGCGGACGACGCGGCTGAAAGCGTCCGCAGGCGCGGAGAAAGCGGCACCGATTCCCGAGCCCCGCGGCGGAAAAGCGCAGTATGCCGCGGCGTGTCGTCCTCGTTACGGACTCCAGAGCGGCAAGCCGAAAACGGGCTTGCAAGCAGGGTGGAACCGTGGGTTTATGCTCACCCCTGATTTTATGTCGGGGGTGGGCTTTTTCGTTCTCCCCCAAAAATACAAAAGGAGGAACACTGTTATGTCCGAAGAAAACAAGTACACGTTTGAAAATCCGGAATACCGCGACACCTACCGTCACACGGTATCCCATATCCTTGCGCAGGCGGTCAAGCGCCTGTATCCCGAGGTCAAGCTCGCCATCGGCCCGTCGATCGAAAACGGCTTCTACTACGATTTCGACGCGCCGTTCTCCTTTACGCAGGAGAATCTGGACGCGCTCGAGGCCGAGATGAAGAAGATCTGCAAGGAGAAGCTGCCGCTCGAGCGCTTCGAGCTGCCGCGCGCCGAGGCGCGCAAGCTGATGGAGGAAAAGGACGAGCCGTACAAGGTGCAGCTCATCGACGACCTGCCGGAGGATGCTACCATCTCGTTCTACAAGCAGGGCGAGTTCACCGACCTGTGTGCCGGCCCGCATCTGGATACCACCGGCCGCGTCAAGGGAAACGGCATCAAACTGATGAACGTCACCGGCGCATACTGGCGTGGCGACAGCAAAAATAAGATGCTTCAGCGTATCTACGGCACGGCCTTCCCCAAGAAGGATGAACTGGACGCCTACCTGAACATGCTGGAGGAGGCCAAGAAGCGCGACCACCGCCGTCTGGGCAAGGAGCTTGGCCTGTTCATGCTGACCGAGGAAGGGCCGGGCTTCCCGTTCTTCCTCCCCAATGGCATGACGCTCAAGAACACCCTGATCGACTACTGGCGCGAGGTCCACAAGAAGTACGGCTATGTCGAGGTTTCCACGCCGGTCATCCTCAGCCGCAAGCTGTGGGAGCGTTCGGGCCACTGGGAGCACTACAAGAACAATATGTACACCACGGTCATTGACGACGAGGACTTTGCTATCAAGCCCATGAACTGCCCGGGTGGCATGCTGGTCTACAAGTCCCAGCCGCACTCCTACCGCGAGCTGCCGCTGCGCGTAGGTGAACTGGGCCTTGTCCACCGCCACGAGCTGTCCGGCGCGCTGCACGGCCTGTTCCGCGTGCGCTGCTTCACGCAGGACGACGCGCATATCTTTATGACGCCGGACCAGATGAAGGATGAAATCAAGAACACGGTCAAGCTGTTCGACGAGGTGTACTCGGTGTTCGGCCTGAGTTATAAGATCGAGCTGTCCACCATGCCGGAGGATCACATCGGCACGGTCGAGCAGTGGGAGCACAACCAGGATATCCTCAAGGAAGCCATCACCGAGATGGGCAAGGACTATGTGGTCAACGAGGGCGACGGCGCGTTCTACGGTCCCAAGCTGGACTTCCATCTGGCCGATTCGCTCGGCCGCACCTGGCAGTGCGGCACGATCCAGCTGGACTCCCAGCTTCCCGAGCGGTTTGAACTGGAGTATATCGGCGCGGACGGCGAAAAGCACCGCCCGATCATGATTCACCGCGTGGTGCTCGGCTCGATCGAGCGCTTCATCGGCGTCATCACCGAGCATTTTGCGGGCGCGTTCCCCACCTGGCTCGCGCCGGAGCAGGTGCGCGTTATGCCCATGACCGACCGCAATATCCCCTGCGCGCAGGAGGTCGTGAGGCAGCTCACCGAAGCGGGCTTCCGCGTGAGCATGGATGACCGCAACGAGAAGATCGGCTACAAGATCCGTGAGGCGCAGGTGCATAAGGTGCCGTATATGGTCGTTATCGGTGACAAGGACGAGGAGAAGGGCATCATTTCGGTGCGCGAGCGCAAAACCGGCGAGACCACGCCGATGGAACTGGTGGAGTTCATCGAAAAGCTGTCCTATGAGGTGAAAGAAAAGCTGCGGTAATCCACTGGAAAGGGGATAGGGCTATGAAAAAGCTGGCTGCCACTTGTTTTGCAGTATTGTTGATGACGTTTGCCGCAGGAGCGGCAAACGTCGGCACGATCGACAACGCCTATCCGGGCGACACGGAAGCGCAGGCGCAGATGCTGTACGACCTCGGCCTGTTTCGGGGGACGGAAAAGGGGTTTGAGCTGGAACAGCCCATGACGCGCGCAGAGGCGGCTGTGATGCTGACGCGCTTCCTCGGCGCAGAGCAGACCGCGCTGGAAGGAGCGTGGACGCACCCCTTTACCGATGTACCCGAATGGGCGGACCCCTATATTGCCTGGCTGTATCAAAGCGGTCTGACGCGCGGCGTATCCGCAACCAGATACGGCGCGGAGGAAAGCGTGACCTATGGGCAGTACTGCACGTTTCTTGCGCGCGCCTCAACGGATGAGGAAAGCTATGACTTTCTGGGGGTTTACGGCGTAGATGAGGAGGGCGACTGCGACCGGGCGGGTTTTGTCCGCGGGGACGCGGTATCGCTGTCCGCACGCCTGCTGGGAGAATACTACCTCAAATATGAGGACACAAACGGCATTACGGTCGCGCAGAAACTGATCGACCGCGGCGTATTCTCCTTGGAGCAGTTCAAGAAGGCGGCGTGGGACGTTTTGCCGCGCGAATATACGCAGGATACGTTGCACGGATTCAATGATATGGATTACCGCCTGTCCTGTGTGATTGCGGGCGTGCCGGTGGTGCGCTGTGCGGATGATGAAATTGACGTAATTTATTATTCCAAATCCCCTCTGAATCAACTGTATGGCGAGAAAGCGTCGGAAGGGCATGACTATGTATGCTTCCGCCTCGATGCGGAGACGCTGGAAGCGGAAGAGCTGCTGCGCGGTCCGGAGGGAAGCACGGCGAAAATCATGGGATACGCGGGAGGGACAGACTACCTCCTGCTCCGTGAACCGGAGGGGGATACGGTCTATGCGGTCCGTGGCGCGGAGACGGAAGCGGTGCTTTCTCTGACAAAGCAAGAGGGAAGCGACGCGTTGTTCTCCTGCCTGCAGGGAGAGGATGGCTGCGTGTTCCAGGCCAGTGAGGATAAATTCTACCGTTTGGACGAAAACGGTGCCAGCGCCCTGCCGCTTGCAGCCGGGGATCGGCTGTCCGTTGTCCTGAGCAGCGGCCTGCTGCTGATGGAAAATATCACGGCCGAACACACGGTGATCTCGGGCTGGAGCTGGGACGGTGAGCCGGCCGGAAGCTACACGGTAGAAAACCGATATCCCCTGCCGGAACACGCGGCACAGTGGACAGAGGATGTATTGGCCTATTGGCAGGGCGAGAATGCGCCGAAGCTCCTGTCAGATAACGGCTCCTGCGCCTGGGGTACGGCGGGGCTGTATCGGGCAGAGGATGGCAAGCTGCTGCAGATCACAGACAAGCCGGTATATGACTGCGAGATCGACCCCGCAGACGGCAGCTATGTGCTGCTGACCTCGCCGGCGGACGAACGCCCGGGGTATTATGGCGCAGGAGTGTTTACGCTGGCGGGTACCGAAGCGATACGCATTGCGGCGGACGGTATGGAAACCGTGCTGCTGGCAAACCAGCCCGCGCATGGACTGACCTTTGACCGGATCACCTGTGCGGAGGCGGGTGTGGTGCGTGTACAGTACACCTATGTGATGGGGATGGCGGATTACCACTCCTACGAATATGCGATTGAGAACGGCCGGCTGCGCGCGCTGGTCAACAGGCCGGGCATGGGATTTTCCGGCTATACGGAAGAGGAATGCGCGGTCGAGCAGGCGCGGCTGGATGCGCTCGGCGTCGGGGTCAACTCATAGTCTGGCGCATCGGGGGTAAAGAATGAAAAAGTTTTGTGTGCAATACGATGCCCTGTGCGTCCGCGGTAGGGCTTAGTTCCCCTGTTCCAGAGCGCGGATCGCGTCGGAACGCTTGAAAACCTTGACGTGGTAAAGCTGGCCGGCTTCCAGCGGGCCGAAAGTGAAGCGGCCGAGCTCGTCGGTATACAGCGCGCTCACAGGCGTGGCGGGCGCGTCCGCGCGGTAAAAGGTCACAAGCGCTTCCTCAACCGGTTTCCCGTTCTGATCCACTACTGTCCCGACAACCGCGGGGCGCTGATCCAGATATAGGGATACCGTGGTATCGACGACCTCATGAGCCGCAGGCTTGACATAAAAGGACTGAGAAAGGTTCATAGTGATTACCCCTTTGTTTGATACATAAGAATCTATTGTTATTTTATGAAATCTATTTGGAAAAGGTGAGGGAATACAATTATGGCAGAACAGAAGAAGCTGGTCAGCGAAATCACATCCATGGATGTGGATTTTGCGCAGTGGTACACCGATATCGTGAAGAAAGCGGAGATGATCGACTATTCCTCGGTCAAGGGCTGCGTTATCATGCGTCCGTACGCGCAGGCGCTGTGGGAAAACATCCAGCAGGCGTTGGACGGTATGTTCAAAGAGACCGGACATGAAAACGTCGCGATGCCGATTTTCATACCGGAAAGCCTGCTGCAGAAGGAAAAGGACCATGTCGAAGGCTTTGCGCCCGAGGTGGCCTGGGTCACGCATGGCGGCTCGGAAAAGCTGGAAGAGCGTCTTTGCGTCCGTCCGACGTCGGAAACGCTGTTCTGCGAGCATTACGCGAAAATCGTTCGCTCCTGGCGCGACCTGCCGAAGCTGTATAACCAGTGGTGCAGCGTAGTCCGGTGGGAAAAAACCACCCGTCCGTTCCTGCGCAGTCGGGAATTCTGGTGGCAGGAAGGGCATACTGTCCATGCAACGGCGGAAGAAGCGATGGAGGAGACCCTCCGCATGCTGAATATTTACGCCAGGTTTGCGGAGGAATGGCTCGCTATTCCGGTCATCAAGGGGGAGAAAACCGAAAAGGAACGCTTTGCGGGCGCGGAGAAAACCTACACTATCGAGGCCATGATGCATGACTGCAAGGCGCTGCAGTCCGGCACCTCGCACTATTTCGGCGACGGATTCGCGCGTGCGTTCGGCATGCAGTACACGGATAAAAACAATACGCTCCAATACATGTACCAGACCTCCTGGGGCATGTCTACGCGCATGATCGGCGCGATCATTATGACGCATGGCGACAACGAAGGCCTCGTATTGCCGCCCCGTATTGCGCCGACACAGCTTGTTGTCATTCCGGTGGCAAGCCATAAGCAGGGCGTGACCGAAAAGGCGCAGGAGCTTTATGAAATGGTAAAGGCGGCTGGTGTGCGCGCCAAGATCGACCTGTCCGAAAACAGCCCCGGTTGGAAGTTCGCCGAGTACGAGATGAAGGGCGTGCCGCTCCGGCTGGAGGTCGGACCGCGCGATATCGCAAACGGGCAGTGTGTTCTGGTACGCCGTGACAACCGTGAAAAGACCGTTGTGAAATTTGAAGAGCTGACGGAAAAAATTCCGGCGCTGCTGCAGGAAATTCAGGATGCCCTGTTCCAGAAGGCGCTGAAAAACCGTGAGGAGCACACCTATACCGCGAAATCGCTTGACGAGATGAAGTCGATCCTCGCCGAGCATACCGGCTTTATCAAATCCATGTGGTGCGGTGACCTCGCCTGCGAGGAAAAGATCAAGGAGGAGACCGGTATGCCGAGCCGCTGCATGCCGTTCGAGCAGGAGCATATCGCGGACGTATGTCCGGTATGCGGGAAACCGGCGCACAAAATGGTCGTTTGGGGTATCGCGTATTAAAGATCCGGCGGAAGGAGGGATGCCTTGGTGAGCTGGCTGGAAAACTTGATAGAGAACGGCTTGCCCGGCATCGCACTGACCGCACTGTTTATCGCGGCCACAAGTATTGTGACGCTGGTCTGCGTACGGGTGGTTAACCGGATTATGTTCCGGCTGATCGACCGGCAGAAGCAGGTCAGCAGCGGCAACGCGACGATATTGGCGTTCTGCCGGTATCTTGCGATTGCAGCTTTGTATTTCACGGGCTTCGCGGTGATCGTTTCCAACATACCGGCGCTCAGCGCGGGTATGAACAAGCTGATGGCCGCGGGCGGCGTGCTCGCGGTGGTCGGCGGCCTGGCATCGCAGGAGGCGCTGGGCAGCATAGTCAGCGGGATGATGATTCTGGCGTTCAAACCGTTTGTGATTGGAGACGTGGTGCGCTGTGTGGATAACGACATTTCCGGTGTGGTCGAGGAGATCACCCTGCGCCACACCGCCATCCGCACCTACGAAAACAAGCGCGTGATCGTGCCGAACAGCGTGATGAACAATTCCATTATCGAAAATGCGGACTATGGCGACAGCCGCGTCTGCGCATTCCTCGAGATCGGCGTGACCTATGAATCCGATATCGCCCGCGCCAAGGAGCTGCTCGCGCAGGAGATCGCCCGCCAGCCGGACTTCCTTGATGTGCGCACGTCCGAACAGGTTGCGGCGGGCGCGCCGCTGGTACAGGTGGTCGTGCTGGCGCTGGCGGAATCCGCGGTCACGCTGCGCGCGTCGCTCTGGGCCAAGGACAACGGTACCGCGTTCAGCCTGAAATGCACGGTGCAGGAAAATATCAAGAAAATCTACGAGCAGGAAGGAATCGAAATTGCCTATCCGCATGTGGTCGTCGTGCAGAAAGGAAACGGCAGTCCGTAAAAATTCGTGTAGCACAAGCAGTAAAACAGCAGAAAGGGGCCATATCGCTATGATGTGGCCCTTTTTGTTTTATTGCAATTCAGCTTCCATTTCTTTTTGAATAAAAAATGAATTTTGGAGGGAGGGCTTGATTTTTCCTTTCCATGGTATTATCATAACAGTGTTGGCACTCGAAGTGTTAGAGTGCTAACACCATTTCATCAATAGAGGTGCATCGACCATGGCAAAGAAACAATTTAAGGCGGAGTCCAAGCGCCTGTTGGACTTAATGATCAATTCGATTTATACACATAAAGAAATTTTCCTGCGGGAGCTGATCTCCAACGCTTCGGATGCAACGGATAAGCTCTACTATAACGCAATGAAAGAAGGCAAGACCGGCATCACACGCGACAGCTTACCGATCGAGCTGACGCTTGACAAGGAAAACCGCCGCTTTGTGATTGAAGACCACGGCTGCGGCATGACAGCGGAGGAGCTGGAAAGCAACCTGGGTACGATTGCCCGATCCGGCTCGCTTGCTTTTAAGAAAGAGAACCAGGATCAGGCGGATATTGATATTATCGGCCAGTTCGGCGTTGGCTTCTATGCGGCATTTATGGTCGCAAGCCATGTAGAGGTCGTGTCCCGTGCGATCGGCAGCGACCAGGCAAACCGTTGGGAATCCGACGGCACGGCCGGCTATACCGTAACGCCGTGTGAAAAAGAAGAAAACGGCACCCGTATTACGCTTACAATCAAGGAAAATACGGAAAACGAAACCTATGACGAATTCCTGGAACCCTACAGGATACAGGCATTGGTAAAGAAGTATTCGGATTATATCCGGTATCCGATCAAGATGGACATGACGCGCTCCCGCATGAAGGAAAAGCCGGCGGATACAGGGGAGGATTACCAGCCGGAATGGGAGGAATACACGGAAAACACGACCCTCAACTCCATGGTCCCGATTTGGAAAAAGTCCAAAAAGGATTTGACGGAGGAGGAATACAATTCGTTTTATACCTCCAAATTTTACGATTACCAGCCCCCGCTCTGCCATATCCATTCCAGCGTAGAGGGCGCGGTGACCTATACGGCGATGCTGTTCATCCCCGCGCATGCGCCGATGGATTACTATACCAAGGACTATGAGAAAGGGCTGCAGCTTTATTCCAATGGCGTCCTGATTATGGATAAGTGCGCCGACCTGCTGCCCGACCATTTCAGCTTTGTGCGCGGTATGGTGGATACAGCGGATCTTTCGCTCAATATTTCCCGTGAGATGCTGCAGCACGACCGCCACCTGAAAGCGATTGCGCAGAGCATTGAGAAGAAAATCAAGAGCGAGCTGCTCAAAATGCAGAAGGACAAGCGCGAGGATTATGAAAAGTTCTGGAAAGCATTTGGACGCCAGATTAAATATGGCGCATATGTGGACTACGGCGCGCATAAGGAATTGCTGCAGGATCTTCTGATTTACCATTCCTCCACCGAGGATAAGCTGGTCACGCTGGAGGAATATGTTTCCCGCATGAAGGAGGAACAGAAATATATCTACTATGCCTGCGGGGAAACGATCGATAAGATCAAACTGCTGCCGGCGATGGAGACGCTTCGCGACAAGGGCTACGAGGTTCTGTGCCTGGATGATAACATCGATGAGTTCTGCATAAAAATGCTGGCAAGCTATCAGGAGAAAGAATTCAAGTCGATCGCTGACGCGGACCTTGGGCTGGAGAGCGAAGATGAAAAGGCGGAAATCAAAAAGCTGACCGAGGAGAATGAGACGCTTCTGTCTGCGCTGGGAACCGCACTGGAGGGTAAGGTAAAGAAAGTGGAATTAACCGGCCGCCTGAAAAGTCATCCGTGCTGCCTGCGCGCGGAAGGTCCTGTGACCTTAGAGATGGAAAAGGTACTCAACCAGCAGGCGCTCGACGATAGCCAGCGCGTACACGCGGAGCGCATTTTGGAGCTGAACGCGGAGCATCCGGTTTTCAAAAAGCTTTGCGAGCTGCAGCAGCAGAACTCGGATAAGGTTGCGGTCTACGCGGAAATACTCTATACGCAGGCGCTTCTGATCGAAGGGCTGCCGGTTGATGATCCGGTGTCCTATGCCAACGCGGTGTGCGGTTTGATTTCGTAAATTAGAGGAGAGGGTATGCCTGGATGAAAAAGCTGCTTTGGATCGTCAACCCGCATGCGGGACGCGGCGCAATCGCCGGCAAGGTCGTCGATTGTGTGAGCACATTCCAGAAGGCGGGCTACGACGTTACCCTCTATGCCACGCAGGGGACGAAAGACGCAACCCGCGTTGCGCGGGAAAGGGCGGCGGAGTTTGACCGCATTGTCTGTGCGGGCGGGGACGGGACGCTCAACGAAGTGGTCACCGGCCTGATGGAAGCGCAGACCCGTCCGCCGCTTGGTTATATCCCTGCGGGTACGACAAACGATTTTGCACTCAGCCTGGGCATACCCAAATCTCCGGTGGAGGCGGCGGCTGTCGCAGCCAGCGACAATTTGCAGGCGCTCGATATCGGGATGTTCAACGAACGGTATTTCAACTATATCGCGGCGTTCGGCGTGTTTACCGAGGTATCTTACGCCACACCGCAGCAGACCAAAAACGTCTTTGGCCGCGCAGCGTATATCATAGAAGGCGTCAAATCGCTGACCAACATCAGGGAGCACCATATGCGTGTGAACAGCGCGGAAATGACGGTGGAGGACGATTTTATTTTCGGCATGGTGTCCAATACCGTCTCTGTCGGAGGCTTCAAAACGATTTCAACGGATGATGTAGCGCTGGACGATGGCTTGTATGAGGTGCTTTTGGTCTATCCGGTAGAAAACCCCATGGAGCTTCAGTGGCTTGCCAATGACCTGCTGACGGGAAATGTGGACTCCAACCGCTTTGTGTATTTCCGGACGTCGCAGATCACGTTTGATGCGGAGGACGATGTCCTGTGGACGCTGGATGGGGAGTTTGGCGGTGCGGTAAAGCACGCGGACATTACAAACTTCAGTCGGGCGATCACATTTGTCGCCGGCGATACAAAAAATCTTGAAAAGGCAGAGGAAGCCTGATATAATAGGGACAGGGAATGAAGTTCTCCCTTGGCGCATGCCGCCTGAACCGCTTGAAAAAGCTGATGACTTCTGCACGAAAAAACGTGCGGGGCATCAGCTTTTTTATGCTCCGCCAAAAATGGAGGGAAAAGTTCATGTTAACAAGTTTGGCGTATGTGTTCCTGTTGGGGATGCTGCTCGGATGGGCGTTTGGCCGGATCGGCCTGCCAAGCCTGCTCGGTATGCTGGTTACAGGCATCCTGCTCGGCCCCTGTGTACTCAACCTGTTAGACCCTGCGCTGTTGGGGATCAGTGCCGACCTGCGGCAGCTCGCGCTGATCATCATTCTGACAAGGGCCGGATTGTCGCTGAATATCGCGGATTTGAAACGCGTGGGGCGGCCGGCCGTGCTCATGTGCTTTGTGCCGGCCTGCTTTGAGATATGCGGCATGGTGCTGCTGGCGCCGAGGATGCTGGGGATTACCGCTCTGGAAGCAGCGGTTATGGGAGCGGTCATTGCGGCGGTATCGCCCGCGGTTATTGTGCCGAAAATGCTCCGGCTGATGGAGGAAGGCTATGGGACAGCCAAAAGCATACCGCAGATGATTCTCGCGGGCGCATCGGTGGACGATGCCTTTGTCATTGTGCTGTTTACCGCTTTCACAGGCCTTGCACAAGGGGATACGGTTGCCGTGATGGATTTCTTGCAGATCCCGCTGTCGATCCTGCTCGGCATAGCGTGTGGCGCGGCGCTGGGACGCCTGCTTGCATTGCTTTTTCAGAAAAAACACATGCGCGATACGGCAAAGGTGCTGATTATTCTGAGCGCCGCATTTTTGCTGGTGGCATTGGAAAACCGCGTGAAAGGCATTGTTCCGTTTTCCGGTCTGATCGCTGTTATGTGCCTTGGCATCTTGCTGCAGCACAACAGGCCCGAAGCCGCGGCGCGTCTGTCGGTCAAGTTTTCCAAGCTATGGGTCGCGGCGGAGGTGCTTCTGTTTGTGTTGGTGGGTGCCGCTGTCGATATCCGCTATGCGGCGCAGGCCGGCCCTGCCGTTGTATTGCTGCTGTGCTGCGTGCTTTTGTTCCGGATGGCCGGCGTATTCTGCTGTATGCTGGGGACTGTGCTGAACGCAAAGGAGCGGCTGTTCTGTATGATCGCTTATATGCCGAAGGCAACGGTGCAGGCCGCAATCGGCGCCGTGCCGCTTTCCATGGGTCTGGCGTGCGGACAGATCGTTTTGACTGTCGCGGTGCTGTCGATCCTGATTACCGCCCCGCTCGGCGCATTTGGCGTTGAGCGCACCTATAAGGTTTTGCTGCGAAAAGAATAAATGGAAAGGAGCGGGTGCCAGGCGGCATCCGCTCCTTTGCATCGGGAAATCGAGATCAGCAGCACTTTCTCTGGAAAGATTTGCAGTCAGTACACTGATCGACCGTCGGGTTGGCCTCATGCGTGCCTACGGTGATGCAGTCCAGCGCGCAATACTCTGCACCGTCACTGTGATTGGCGCACTGATTGACCGTGCAGCGGATTGCCTTGTTGCAGTTTGAACGATCCATAAGAAAGACCTCCTTTTTTGATTTCCCCATTAGTCTCTCCGATCGCGGGCGAAATATACATTGACAAAATCGAGCAAATTGGGGTATACTTTTTCCGGAGACTTCCTTTCCCGAAAGCGTGCGCTGCCGGGCGAGCGTCTGCATAAAATCACTGTCTGCTGTCAAAGATTCGATCTGCGATGAAAGAGCGAAAACCATAAAACGGGCGTTCTGTGTCGTGTGGATACAGGGCGTTTTTTGTTGCAGGAGGAATAAAATGGAAAACCGTATTGCGATTTTGGGCATTATTGTCGAGGACCGCGAATCCAGCGGCGAAGTCAACGCCCTGCTTCACGAATATGGCGACTCGATCATTGGGCGCATGGGGCTGCCGCATTATCGTGAAAGCTGTTCGATCATTACGATTGTGATGGACAGCACGATCGATACGATCAACGCACTGTGCGGCAAGCTCGGCCGCCTGAAGCATGTTCAGGTCAAATCCATGATGGCAAAATAAGGAGAGAATGAAAATGAAACGTATTTTATCCAGTTTCGTGGCGTCGGTGATGGCGTTATCCCTGCTTGCGGGCTGCGGACAGAGCGATACGACGCCGCAGGAGCCTGAGCAGCAGCAAACAGCGACGGTGGAAGCCGGTTACGAGGACGGGGTAAGCATCCGCGTTGCCGCCCTGAAAGGGCCTACGGCCATGGGGCTGGTTCAGATGATGAAGGACAACGAGGGGGACGAAACGCATTACCAGTTCGACCTCTATACCTCCGCGGACGAGATCGTCCCGTTGATCGGTAAAGACGAGGTGGACATCGCGCTTATCCCGACCAATCTGGCGGCAACCCTGTACCAGAGGACCGAGGGCGGCGTGCAGGTGTTGGATGTCAACGCCGGAAACGTATTATACGCGGTTTCTCACGACGAGGCCTTGAATACGATTGAGGGCTTAGCGGGCAGGACCATTTATATGACCGGCAAGGGGACTACGCCGGAGTGGACGCTGCGCTACCTGCTTGACAAAAGCGGTATTGAGGAAAGCGATTTGACGATTGCATTTAAAAGCGAGGCGACCGAGGTGGTATCCGCACTGTCGCAGGATGCGGAAGCGGTCGGCATTCTGCCGCAGCCTTTCGCAACCGTTGCGTTGATGCAGGATCAGGAACTATCAATGAATTTCCCGTTGGAAGACGCATGGAAAACGTACAGTCCGAATGGGCAGGGAATTGCGACCGGCGTCACGGTCGTCCGCAAGGCGTTTGCGGATGAGCATCCTGCGGCGGTAGCGCAGTTCGTGCAGGATCATCAGCAGTCCGTTGAAACGGTCGTTTCCGATCCGGAGGCGGGCGCGCAGTTGATCGAAGCATACGGCATCGTCAAGGCGCCGGTAGCGCAGCTCGTGCTGACCAATTTCAACCCTGTGGCGGCAGCGTCGGGACAGGAGATGAAGGACTGGGTTTCGGATTATCTGGAAATGCTTTACGGGATCGCGCCGGACGCGGTAGGGGGAACACTGCCCGATGAAGGCTTCTACTATTTGGGCTAAGCGCTGGTTCCGCATCGGCGTGACCGCGCTTTTCTGGCTGGCTGTTTGGCAGGCGGCGGCTGTGCTCTTGCCCAAGCTGTTATTTGCAGGCCCCGTACCGACGGTGCGGAGCCTGCTTTCCCTATTGCGGAACAGCGAATTCTGGTTTTCAATCGCGCATTCGCTGGGGAAAATCGCGGCGGGCTTTTTGCTGGCCTTTGGCGCAGGCTGTCTGCTTGCCGTTGTTTGCCGCAGGATGCCGGTTCTCCGCATGCTGCTCGGGCCGCTGATACAGGGGATGAAAAGCCTTCCGGTGGCGTGTTTCATCGTGGTGGCGCTGATTTGGGTCCGTTCGGAATGGATTTCCGTCTTAACCGCATTTTTTGTTGTTTTTCCCGCTGTATACATCAATTTGGGCGAGGGCCTGCGGCATACCGATCAGGGAATGCTGGAAATGGCGCGGCTTTTTCATTTGACGCCGGCCAAACGCCTGCGAGCCGTGTGGCTGCCCGCCTGTCTGCCGTATTTGCTGTCCGCCTGCCGTGTATCCGTCGGTATGGCGCTGAAGGCCGGCGTTGCGGGTGAAATCATCGGGCTTCCGCGCCGGTCGATTGGGGAGCAGCTTTATTTATCCAAGCTCTATCTGAATACAGCGGATTTGTTTGCGTGGTCGCTGGTGATTATCCTGCTCAGCCTGGCGCTGGAGCGTCTGCTGGTTTCCGCGCTTGCCGCTGTGCAAAGGAAATGGGGGACCGCCGTATGATGCTGCGGATGGAGCATATTGATAAGGCGTTTGACGGAAACGCGGTGCTTCATGACCTGTGTTGGACGCTCGAGCCAGGGGAGTGCTGGCAGGTAACCGGCGCTTCCGGCATTGGAAAAACAACGCTCCTGCGGCTGATGATGGGGCTGGAGCAGCCCGACAGCGGGAAGCGGATCGTATCGGCTGCGGTTCGCTTTTGTCCGGTGTTTCAGGAGGACCGTCTGGTCGAAAATTGGAACGCTTTGCAGAACGTGGCGCTGGTCTGCGACGACAGTGCATCCGCATTCCGCATTCTGAGCGCGCTGCTTCCTGACAGCGCTCTGGAACAGCCGCTCTGCACGCTTTCCGGCGGGATGCGCCGGCGGGTCGCGCTGGCGCGGGCGCTTGCGGCGCAGGGAGATATTCTGGTGCTTGATGAACCGTTCGCGGGTCTGGACGCGCAGACTCTCCGGCATGCGGCGGAAGCGCTGCGCCGGTACCGGAGGGGGCGCGCGGTTGTTCTGGTTTCCCACGGGACCGAAAAGCTGTTTCCCGATTGGCACACACTGGCGTTGTGAAACAGTTTTCAGCGTGGCCAAAACCAGCGTGATATGTTATGATAAAATAATGGAAAATACCGCCGGTCAGGGCGGGCAAGAGGTGCGAATAGTATGCAAAAAGGCGATCAGGCCAAGCTGAAGCTGTTATTGACCGGTATTGCGGCGCGGCTGACAAAAAACAGGGATTACTTTGTGCGGGCAGACTGCATATTCCTATCTGGGAAAAAGAAATTTGACGCCAGCTTGGAACGGGCGGAGGCAGGCTATACGCTCCGCTTCCAGGGGACAGAGACGGCGGTCGACGCTGCGGCTTTCTGCGCTTTTTTCTCCCAGCAGGCGGAAAAATTCGACGAAGCGCGGTTGTCCTATACCGAACGCGGCACCATCGTGTCGCTGACGGTGGACGCGCGCGGCGTACAGATGAAGCAAGCGGAGCGGGAAGCGACAGCCGGGGAGCAGGCGGCTGCGGCAAACCCCTTGCTGGACAGCGGCCGGCAGTATTTGATCCGCGTTGACCAGGCAGCGCCGCTTTTGCGGGAAATCGGCATCCTCACCGCAGACGGGAAGCTCAAAAACGATATGATCCGCAAATATAACCAGATCGACCACTATGTTGAACTGGTTGCCCCTATGTTCGAAAAAGACGACGGGGAGGAAATCGTCCTTCTGGACTGCGCCTGCGGAAAATCCTATCTCAGCTTTGTGATGAATTATTACCTGCACAATGTGCTGCGGCGGCGGTGCCGCGTGATCGGCGTTGACATCAATGAGCATGTTATTGAAGAGAGCAGGGCAATGGCAAAGCGGCTCGGTTATCATAATATGGTATTCCAGTGCGCGGACCTGAGAGCCTACCAGCCGCCGAAGAATGTAACGGCGGTGATTTCCCTGCATGCGTGCGATATCGCGACCGACCTTGCATTGGCGACCGCGATACGCGCGCGGGCAAGATATATTGCCTGTGTGCCGTGCTGCCACAAGGAATTGCTGGATCAGTACCGTCTGCCCGACCTCGAACCCCTGACCAAACACGGGGTATTCAAAGCGCGATTCAACGATGTTTTGACCGATAGTATGCGCGCGCTCAAACTGGAGGCGGAGGGCTACCGCGTTTCCGTGGTTGAATATATTTCGCCGCTTGACACGCCGAAAAACCTGCTGATACGCGCAGTGCGCACTGGGAAAGAGAATCCCAGGGCAAGGCAGGAATATGACGCCGTGCGGCGGCTGCTTGGCACGACCTCCGAGCTGGACCGCCGCTGCATGGATATGGAGCAGGAATTCTTTGTCACAGACGAGGATTTGGTGCAGTAACACACGGCGTACCTTTGAATAGACTGGTATTGAAGTCTCTTCAATCACTATTTGGAGGTAATATACATGGCTGATAAAGTCTGCTGCCCCGGCCCGATCTGCGGCAATGGTAATAATAACGTTGCCGGCGGTATCCGTGAGGCGGTTTGTGTTCACACCAGTAAAGTTTATGATTCCTGCCGCAGCAAGGAATGCCTGCGCGATATTCGGGTATATCTGTGCCGCGATGCGCAGGAGCTGCTCAATTCCGGCGGCATCGTATCGGTGAAGCCGCGCTCCGCGGAGCTGCTTTGCGTCAAGATCGATGTGGAGAAGGTGCAGTTCAACCGTGGGTTCTACACGATTGATATTCGCTTCTTCTACAAGATCGAGTGCGAAGTGAGCTGTCTGGTCGGACGCCCCCGCATCATCGATGGTCTGTCCGTCTTTGACAAGCGTGTCGTCCTGTTCGGCGGCGAGGGCGGCGCACGCATTTTCTCGTCCCGCTTTGTAGAGGATGGCATGGATGTCCAGCTCTGTCCGGACAGCAACAAGCCGACCGCGGTGGTGGAGGTTGTTGACCCGATTCTGCTGGATGCCCGCGTCGTAGCGCCGGAGGTTTCCTGCAACTGCTGCTGCTGCGCATTGAATGAAGTGCCGCGCGCGATCGGCACCTGCTTCCAGGGCGACGATCTCGTTCTGGGTACCGATGGCTACCAGCTGTTCATTACGCTGGGTCAGTTCTCGATCATTCGTCTGGAACGCGATATCCAGCTGCTGATGCCGGCTTACGACATCTGCCTGCCGCGCCGCGACTGCTCGAACAGCGGTGCTGGTGAAGCGCAGGACCCGTGTGCGATCTTTGCGAACTTTGAGTTCCCGATCGATGAATTCTTCCCGCCCAAGCAGGAGTTTTCGGACTGCATGACCGGCAATGTCGGCGGCGGCAACGCTTGCGGAAGCTGCGGCTGCGGGAATAAGAATTCCTCTAAGTGCTGCAACTGAATAAAATGGAAAAACCTGCTGGGATTCTCCCAGCAGGTTTTTTTCATATGCTGCGGCGCACATGCATATAATTCGGTAACGACAGAATGAAAAGAGGCGGGAATACCTTATGGATGAGGAACGCAGTTTCATATATACGCTGATATTGGGTGTCTGCATGCTGTTGTGCCTGCTGATGATCGGCAGGATGCTGCTTGGTCACCCAGCCGCTCAAATAGGGGCGGAGGAGCCGGAACATTCCGCTCCGGCGCCGCAGACAGAAGAAGAGGAGGATCTCCAGATGAAAATGCAGCTCAGCGAGGATGACCTGTGTACGCTGATCGTGCAGGCGCTTCCGTTTTCACCGGACGGCATCACTACAAAAATCAGCAAGGATGGAACCGTGTCCCTGGGGGCGTCCGTGCAGAAGCAAAGCCTGGTGGACAGCGGGCTTGCGACAGGGGGGATGAGAACGGCGGTACTGTTCCTGCCAGACCCTTGCAAGGTGTATAGCGTTTGGAATATATCGGCGGAATCAGGCAGTATAAAGCTGGACTGCGCCACGATGGAAATTGCCGGTATTGTTTTACCGGAGGAAACCGCAGCAAAGATATCCGAGCAAATAGCGGACAGCCTGAACCGTCAGCTTATGACATGGGGGATAGAACCGAAAGCAATCCGTTTTGCGGATGGAGCCATTTCCCTGGAGGCATAGAAAAAGCCTTTCGCTGTATACAGCGAAAGGCTTTTGATCAATCGAAAATCACTCGTCCGCCGCCCTGGAAACGGGACGCATAGCTGCCGGAGAGAGATTCATACTTTACCACATCGCCTGTGTGGGGGGAGTGGATAAACGTATCGTCTCCCACATAGATGCCGACATGGCTGATGGAAGAAGCGCTGCTCCCAAAGAACACCAGATCGCCGGGCAGCAGCTCCTCGCGGGAAACATGCGTTGTGGCGTTAAACTGGGACTGCGCCACCCGGGGGATGGACCCTACCGTATTGTTAAATACATAGGAGGTAAAGCCGGAGCAGTCAAAACCGCTGGGGGAGCTTCCGCCGTAAACATAGGGCGTCCCGAGGAACTGGGCTGCGTATTCCAGAACCTCCGCCCGCGCTTCGCTTGTTCCGGTATAGGAAACAACGTTGGAAGCTGGGGTGACCGGAGCCTTGTTCTCTGCCGGAGCCGGCGTCTGCACCGCGGCAAATGTTATGTAATCCGGATGGACGTATCCGTTTTTGCCATTACAGGACACCTTATACCATCCCTGGTACACGCCGGTCACAGAAACGGCGGTGCTGTTGGACAGGGAGGCAAGAACCGTGGAAGAGGTGTTGGGCTGTTCGCGGAGATTGACGGTCGTATCGCAGACGATATGGCCGGTCCCTAAATTAAAGTCGCTGGTCAGCGTACCGGTCAGGTATTCGCCGCTGACATAACCCTCGCGGCCGTTTACAACGACCTTGAACCAACTGTTGCTGTTGTTGACCACGGCCAGCACCGTATCCTGCGGCAGGGTTGCGATAATGTTTCCCTCAGGGGCCTCACGGAGATACAGGGCGTCCGCCTTGACCTTTGCGGGATACAACGCGAAAGCATTCGGCAGAAGCATCGAAGCCGCTAAAGCGGCCGAGACAGCGATCCGAATCAATTTTTTTGGTGAATTCATGGATAAGCTCCTTCGTTTTACCATGCTTCGGCTTTTACTTGCTGTTGAGCGCACGTCCGAGCCAGATCGAGGCGATATCCATCGCCGCCCACAGGCTGTCTTTTTCGGTTTTTTTGACAATACGCTCTTTCATGCGGACATTGGGGTTTGTCTGCTGGAGCTGTACGGAAACGCGCTTTGCGACAGGGAGCCCTTTGACCTCGCCGGCATCCAGGATCTGCATCATAATGATGTGAGAATCGCTCATGGAACCGTAGTAAATGATATTCTCCTTGCGCATCAGCGGATGGCCTTTATATTCCAGAAGATCGTTCTTCTTGGCGGTGGTAGGCATAGATATGCACTCCTTAATAGTTACAAAGTGATTACAGTCTCAGGTTACATTACGGAAACAGTATACCATGTATGCCTGGATTTGTCAAATTAAATTTAAGTTTCCTTGGAAAAGCGATTGATTTTATGCTATAATACAGAGAAAATATACCAATTTATCCGGTAGGAGTGCTGCATGAAATTTGCTTTTTTTACGTTGGGCTGCAAAGTGAATCTGTTTGAGACGCAAGCGTTACAGCAACTTGCACAAGCGCGCGGGCATGAAATTGTGGAAAATGATGCCGATGCTGTCATTATTAACACCTGCACGGTCACCTCGGTATCGGACCATAAAAACATCCGCGCTTTTCATAAGCTGCGCAAGGAAAATCCGCATGCCGTGATTGCCGCGTGCGGCTGTTTTGCGCAGATCGATCCGGAGCGCATCCGAAAAACGGAGGAGGTCGATATCATATGCGGCACGCGCGATCGAGCCGCAGTGATCGGCCTGTGTGAAAACGCGGTTCTCCATTTGCCGCTGGCAGAGGAGGAGCGGGACGGACAGGGCTGCTTTGAATATCTGCCTGCCGGCGTGCCGGATGGGCGCACACGGGCCTTGCTGAAGATCGAAGACGGCTGCGACAACTTCTGCGCCTACTGTATTATTCCCTATGCCCGCGGCAGGGTGCGCTCCATGGCGCCGGAGCAGGCGCTGCAGGAAGCCGCCCGCCTTTTGCGGGAGGGCGTGCATGAAATCGTCCTGACGGGGATCGAGATCGCCTCTTACGGCCGCGACCTGGTTCCACCGGTGTCCCTGACCGATCTGCTGTGCCGCCTGCTGGCAGCCAATCCCGCAATGCGTTTCCGTCTGGGCTCTCTCGACCCACGCATTGTTGACAGGGAGTTTTGCGAGCGGTCAGCAGGCTTTTCCAACCTTGCACGCCATTTTCACCTGTCCCTGCAAAGCGGGTGCGACAGTGTGCTGCAGCGTATGGGAAGGAAATACACAACGGAAATGTATTATGAAAAAGTACAACTGCTGAAAAAATATTTTCCGGACTGCTCGGTAACGACCGACCTGATCGTTGGTTTTCCCGGGGAGACCGAAGAGGAGTTCGCACAAACGCTTGCGTTTTTGGAAAAATGCGCGTTTTCCGCAGTACATGTGTTCCCGTTTTCGGTCCGTGAAAAGACGCGCGCCGCCCGAATGGACGGGCAGCTGCCGAAAGCAGTGAAGGCGGAACGGGCCGCGCGTGCTAAAAAGGCCGCGGCCGCGCTCACAGAGAAATACCTTGGACGGTTTGTGGGGAAAACGCTGGAGGCCCTGCCGGAACACTGCGTGGACGGACGCTGGATGTCGCATGGGCAATATGGCTTTCCGATCTATATAGAAGGGGAAGGGATTTCCAAGAATACGCCGGTAGCCGTAGAGGTGCGGGGTCTGTTTCGGGACGGACTACTGGGAAAAATTTCTGACGCCGTGTAACCAACGCGCTACTTCCTCCATAGTATGAAGTGAAATCTTTGATAGGAGGAAATAACTTATGTGTTCTTCTAATTCTCTTTGGGGCGAAAACAACTGGTGGTGGATCATTATCGTGGTCATCCTGATCTGGATCTGCTGCTGCCAGAACAACAATGGATACAGCGATATGAACAACTGCGGAAACAACTGCGGTTGCTGCTGCTGAACCTGCCACGACATATAAGGGAATAGGGCCTGCGCGGCGCCGTTTTATGAAACGGCGCCGTTTGCCTGTTTTGGGGAGTGAAAAATTTTTTGATAAAAATTGAAAAATCCTCTTGCCAAAACGGGAAAATTGGGGTAATATAAATAAGCGCTGTTCGTGAGGACAGCAAAATGAGGATTTTTTCTTTGGAGGAATACCGATTATGACCGCAGGCGAATTTCGTAATGGCGTTACTTTTGAAATGGACGGTCAGGTGCAGCAGGTTATCGAGTTCCAGCATGTAAAGCCGGGCAAGGGTGCTGCTTTTGTTCGCGTCAAGATGAAGAACGTGATCACCGGCGCTGTCACCGAGCGTTCTTTCAATCCGACTGATAAATATGAAACCGCATATGTAGAGCGCCGCGATATGCAGTATCTCTACAACGAGGGCGACCTTTACTACTTCATGGACAACGAAACCTACGAGCAGATCCCGATTGGCAAGGACACGCTCGGTGACGATTTCCGTTTTGTCAAGGAAAACGAAAACGTCAAGGTTTGCTCCTATAAGGGCAGTGTGTTTGCGGTAGAAGCCCCGCTCTTTGTTGAGCTGGAGATCACCGAGACCGATCCGGGCTTCAAGGGCAATACGGCGACCAACACGCTCAAGCCCGCAGTGGTTGAGACCGGCGCTACGGTTCAGGTTCCGCTGTTCATCGAACAGGGCGAGCGCATCAAGATCGATACCCGTACGGGCGAGTATCTCGAGCGCTGCAAGAACTGATTGCACAAGCGGATACGGACGGTATGCTTACCGTCCTTTCCATGGACATTTAGCTCAGCTGGAAGAGCATCCGCTTGACGTGCGGAAGGTCGGCGGTTCGAACCCGTCAATGTCCACCATAAAAGCCGTTTCTGACGAAACGGCTTTTCTTTGTAAATGGGATAAAAGGAAGCGCGGCACGCCGCGCTTCCTTTTTATGTTGTTTTGGTATCGCTTTTTTTCAGCCACAGCAGGCTGGCAACAAGACCCAGAAGCAGGTAAAAGCACGAACTGATAAGGAATGCCGCCGCACTGCAGTCCATTGGCTCGATCGGATGGTGGGAACACATCCCGAGACTGAGCAGAGAGAAAGGAAAGTACACGCCGAAGCCCTTGACCAGCGCGGGCAACCCGCAAAATCCACCAAGGATGCCCGCGGCAACGGGAACAGCAAACGACCGGATGACCAGCGCAACGCAAAGCAGCAGCGCCGCCTGCACCGTGAGCGCCCACCAGCCGCGGAATACCCAGTAGACCAGCGCAAATGGAACAGGATCGGTCAGCCCCGCAAGCTTACCGCTGATTACGAATAGCATGCCGATGAAAAGTTGCGTGAGCAGCGTCAAAAAGGATACGACGGAAAGCTTGGAAACCAGCATGACGCTGACAGGGATCGGCTGGGTCATCACGGTGTTCCAGTTGCGGTTCAGATGTTCCAGACGGCAGACATAAGCGCAGTAGACGCCGGTCAGGGCAGGAGCGAACAGCGTACAGTAAAACAGGGCGTGCTGTGTCCAGAGCGAATACCACTGGTCCGTGAGCAGGCCCAGGTTATTCAAATAATTCGCCGTCCCCAATCCTGCGG
The DNA here is from genome assembly GCF_054658635.1 of Agathobaculum sp. TL06. Taxonomy (NCBI): domain Bacteria; kingdom Bacillati; phylum Bacillota; class Clostridia; order Eubacteriales; family Butyricicoccaceae; genus Agathobaculum; species Agathobaculum sp. TL06. The sequence goes on along the minus strand of NZ_BAAGGY010000001.1, from coordinate 133,710 downwards.
ACACGATGGGGAGAATGATAAGCGCGAGCCAGATAAACGAGCGATGCAGCTTGCGAAATTCTGCATAGATTGCGCGTAACAGCATAGTTTAGACCTCCTTCCGGATAAAAAGCACACGGCCAACCCCATAAATCACCAGAAAATATGCGATCAGGCAAAGAAAGCCGCTGAGATTGAAGTCGATGAAGTAATAATCTGAGATACGGGTCGACGCGTCCCATGCCATGCCGGTGTTATACAGGAGCGCGTAATACGCCCATATGAAAGCCTTTTGAAAGCTGGGCGGGAAAAACAGGGAGAACAGTCCGATAAACGAGCCGATCAGTCCGACAATCATGCCGATCATCTGATTTTGTATCTGCAGGGACAGGACAAGCTGTAAGAGCAGGATCGCCAGGGTTGTGACCCAACTGGAGAAAAAATATTCCGCCAGCTTTGTCACCGGCGGGCTTCCGGCAAAACCGCTGCAGATGCCGAACAGCAGGACAACCGCCATTTGCACGGCGAGAAAACCGGTCATGTATGCGGCGCCGCAGATCAGCTTCGCGTCGAACAGCGAACCGGTTGGCTGCACGGTTTCAAGTAGCTTGAGGGTTTGCCCCTTATGCTCAATATCAGCCAGACGGGAGGCGACCACGGCCGCGATTACAGGCGTCATCATGGCGTTGAGCATGGGGAAATTATACAGGATCATCGCCCAGCCCTGCTGCAGCTCCCGCTCCGACAGCGCGCGGAGGCTGTACAGCCCCCAGGCGAGCTGCGCCGCCAGCATAACCAGCAGGGGGAGCCATAACCGGCGACGCCTGCATTTGAAAAACTCCATTTTGAGCGCTTTCATAAGCTTGCCGCCCCCTCCGTCAGTTCCAGGAAAATATCCTCCAGGTTTTTGCGGCGTTCTTCAATACGGAGCACGCCAATCCCGTTGTCAGTCAGCAGGGCGACGCAGTGCGCGACTTTTTCGTTTTCCAGCGGCGGCAGGATAAGCTCGTCGGCATCCAGGTCATTGACCACGCCGTCATGGGTCAGGATCGCCTGCGCCAGCGGGTTGTTGAGCGTGCGAAGCGCCAGATGATGCTCGCTTTTCTCGTGGAGACGGTCGATCGTATTTTGGTAGACCAGTGCGCCATCCGCGATTACGCCCACATGGGTCGCCATCTGATCGATTTCGCTGAGCAGGTGGCTGGACACCAGCACGGTCATGCCAAAGCGGCGCGGCAGATCGCAGATCAATTCACGCATTTCCTGAATCCCCGCAGGGTCCAGACCGTTGGTTGGCTCGTCGAGTATCAGCAGGCGGGGATGCGCAAGCAGTGCGGCGGCCAATCCAAGCCGCTGCTTCATACCGAGGGAGTAATGCGCGACCTGCTTGTCCTTTTGGCTGGTCAGACGCACGATTTCGAGCGCCTCGCGGATATTCTGTTCCGGAACCTTCCGCAGCGTCTGCAGGATCTTCAGATTTTCCTCGCCGGTCAAATGGCCGTAATAGGAAGGGGATTCGATCAGGGAACCGATATCCTTTAAAATATCCAGGCGGTTTTTCGCATTCATCCGTTTGCCGAATACGTCTATTTCGCCGCCGGTAGGATGCGCCAGGCCGAGGATCATTTTCAGGGTGGTGGACTTTCCGGCGCCGTTGGGGCCGAGAAAACCGTAAATCGCGCCCTCTGGCACCTGCATGTGCAGGTCCTTGACGCGCAGCGTACCGCCATAGCTCTTGCAAAGCCCTTTTGTTTCAACCAGATTTTGCGTCATAGGGAAACACTCCATTTCTCTTTTTGTTATAGTGCAATAATACAATGAGAAGATTACAATAGGATGAAGCCTACCTTACAATTACCTTACTTTTTTGCAAACAGATTGAAATTTGTGTTATCATAGCTGGGGTGATGCAATATGCGGGATATTTATAGCTGTAAAATATTAATTGTGGATGACGAGGCGGCGCTCTGCAATATGATAAAGGAGATTTTGATGCAGGCAGGCTTCCTCGCGGTATATACCGCGCAAAGCTGTACAGAGGCGCGGCGGGCGGCGAGTGATATCAGGCCGGAGGCGATCCTGCTGGATGTGATGCTGCCGGATGGCGATGGCTTTTCACTGCTGCAGGAGCTGCGGCGGGAAAGAGATATCCCCATTCTGTTCCTTTCCGCACGCGATGCGGATGCGGACCGCCTGCACGGACTCGGTTTAGGGGCGGATGATTATATCGCCAAGCCTTTTCTTCCGCAGGAGCTGGTGCTGCGGCTGACCGCGGTGCTCCGGCGTTCCTATGCCGCGAATCTGCAAAATGCGGGGGAGCGTCTATCGCTGGGGGAAACGGTTGTGGATTGGGGCAGCGGGCTGGTGCTTCGTGACGCGAGCTCCACGCCGCTGACCGCAAAGGAATACGCACTGCTGCGCAAGCTCGCGGATAATCGGGGCAATATCGTTACCATAGACGCGCTGTGCCGCGCCGTGTGGGACGAGGAAAACTTTGGCTACGAAAATACGCTTATGGTGCATATCCGCCGGCTGCGGGAAAAAATTGAAGAGAATCCCTCCAAGCCGCGCTGGCTGCTGACGGTGCGCGGCCTTGGGTACAAGCTCGCACGGGAGGATACGCAATGAAGGGGCTTGGCAGGATACTCGGACGGTATGTGGGCGCGGCAATCGGCGTGGGGCTGTTTTTGCTGATCCTGAATCTGGGTGTGATGCTGGGCTTCATTTTGCATTGTTCGGATGAGAAACCCAGACCGGAGGACCGCGTCGGGGTCATCGCTGACGGGATTGAGCGCCAGCCGGACGGACGCTTTGCTGTTTCCGCAGAAGCGCGTCGGGCAATGGAGGAGCGTTATGCCTGGGCAATGCAGCTTGACGACAGCGGCGCTGTTGTCTGGAGCGACCGCATGCCGGAAAACCTGCCCCGACAGTATACGGCGGGAGAGATCGCCTCCTTTTCCCGCTGGTACCTGGAGGATTATCCGGTTTATGTATGGTCGGATGCGGATGGATTGCTGGTGCTCGCCAGCGAGCCGGGCAGCGAGTGGAAATACCTGATGCGGGCCTCCGCCTATACGATCGAGCAATTGTCAGTATGGGCGCCCGGCGTACTGGCGCTGAACCTGCTGGTCGCGCTGGCGCTTGCGCTGCTGCTTGGTTGGCGCATGTACCGCGCCGCCGCGCCGCTTGCGGAGGGCATCGGCGCGCTGGCAAAGGGGGAGGGGACGCGGCTTGCTGAACGCGGTGTGCTGGGGCAGCTTTCCGCCGACTTGAATCGGGTCTCCCGTCAGCTTTCCACGCAGCGGACAATGCTGCAGAAGCGCGACCGGACACGCACCGAGTGGATCGCAGGCGTTTCGCACGATATCCGCACCCCGTTGTCCCTGGTGCAGGGGAATGCGGCGCAGTTGGAAAGCAGCGGAGCGCTGCCCGAGGAGGCGCGGCACAAAGCGCGCATCATCCGTGAACAGAGCCAGCGGATCGGCCGCCTGGTGAGCGATCTGAATCTGGCCTCCAAGCTGGAATACGAGCTGCAGCCGCTGCACCAGGGAAGTTTTCGACCAGCGGCGATGCTGCGCGCAGCGGCGGCCGAACTGCTCAATACGCTGGCAGACGATCGGGTATCGCTGGAGGTGGATATCCCATCCGAGGCCGGCGCCTTGACGGTGACAGGAGACGAAGCGCTGCTCCGGCGTGCAGTGGATAATTTATTGCGCAACAGCGTCCTTCACAACACCGGAAGCGTGCATATCAAGCTGTCCCTTTCCGTTTCTCCGCAGTCCTGGTCGGTCTCGGTTGCCGATAACGGTGCCGGCCTTCCGCGGGCGGTACTGGCGCAGATGCGGCGCCCCGCCGGGGAGCAGCTGCCGCAGCACGGCCTTGGCATCGTGCTGGTGCGCCAGATCACCCGCGCACACGGAGGCAGGGCGCGGTTTGCCAATACCCAGCCGGGGCTGCTGGCGACGCTCAGCTTCCCACGGGAAAGGCAACCTGAACCATGACAAAAACCGTCAAATTCAGCCGGTTGTTTTTGTGGAATATTTTTGACCGTGCGCCTCTTTTCATACCATATATGGTATGCTATAATTATTCCCACTACCAAATAACACAAGTGAGGAAAAATGATGGTACGCGTTATCAAAAAGGATCACACCAAAGAGGCGTTCAATATACAAAAGGTTGTCGTTGCCGTTAATAAATCGGCAAACCGTGTGCTGTATACCTTCACGGAGGATGAGCTTAAAGCGATCTGCGGCCATGTGGAAGGATATATCCGAGATCACGGCATGACAGAGGTGCAGATTTGGCAGATGCACAATATTGTGGAAGCTGCGCTGGAGGCCGTGCGTCCGGAAGTCGCTAAAAGCTACCGCGATTACCGCAACTACAAGCAGGACTTTGTCGGCATGCTGGACAGTGTGTACCAGAAGAGCCAGTCCATCATGTATATCGGGGACAAGGAGAATTCCAATACGGATTCTGCGCTGGTTTCCACCAAGCGCAGCCTGATTTTCAACCAGCTCAATAAGGAGCTGTACCAGAAGTTTTTCATGAATACGGAGGAGCTGCAGGCCTGCCGAGACGGTTATATTTATATTCACGATATGTCCGCGCGCCGCGATACGATGAACTGCTGCCTGTTTGACGTAGAGCATGTACTCAAAGGCGGCTTTGAAATGGGCAACCTGTGGTATAACGAGCCGAAAACGCTCAACGTGGCGTTCGACGTGATCGGGGACATCGTGCTGTCCGCTGCCAGTCAGCAATATGGCGGCTTTACCGTACCCTCGGTCGATCTTCTGCTGGAACCGTACGCGGAACGCAGCTACAAACTGCTGACTGAAAAATACAGCCGCCTGGGGCTGGATGCGGATGCAGTCGAAAAAGAGGTCATGGCGGATATCCTGAACGATTTTGAACAGGGGTTCCAGGGCTGGGAGTACAAATTCAACACCGTGGCCTCCAGCCGCGGCGACTATCCGTTCATTACGATGACCATGGGTACCGGCACGGGCCGGTTTGCCAAGCTCGCCTCGATCACAATGCTGCATGTCCGCCGGAAAGGGCAGGGGAAAAAGGGGCAGAAAAAGCCGGTGCTGTTCCCCAAAATCGTTTTCCTTTACGACGAGGAGCTGCACGGCCCCGGCAAACCGCTGGAGGATGTGTTTGAGGCGGGGATATTATGCTCCTCCAAGGCCATGTATCCGGACTGGCTCTCGCTTTCGGGAGAAGGGTATGTTCCCAGCATGTATCAAAAATACGGCGCAATCGTCAGCCCGATGGGATGCCGCGCCTTCCTGTCCCCGTGGTATGAACGCGGCGGTATGAAGCCGGCGGATGAAGAGGACAAGCCGGTATTCATCGGCCGTTGGAATATCGGCGCGGTATCGCTGCATCTGCCGATGATTTACGCCAGGGCGCAGCAGGAGAATCGTCCGTTCCACGAGGTGCTGGACTACTATCTCGACCTGATCCGTAAGCTGCATATCCGCACCTATGCGTACCTGGGGGAGATGCGCGCCTCCACCAACCCGCTGGCGTACTGCGAGGGCGGCTTTTACGGCGGCCATCTCAAGCCGTCGGACAAGATCAAGCCCATCATGAAAACCGCGACCGCCTCGTTCGGCATCACCGCGCTCAATGAGCTGCAGGAGCTGTATAACGGAAAATCCCTGGTGGAGGACGGCGCTTTTGCGCTCGAAACCCTGGAATACATCAACCGGCGGGTCAACCAGTTCAAAGAGGAGGACGGCAACCTCTATGCGATTTACGGAACGCCCGCCGAAAGCCTTTGCGGACTTCAGGTAGAGCAATTCCGGAAAAAGTATGGTATAATCGAAGGGGTGTCCGACCGGCCTTATGTATCCAACAGCTTCCACTGCCATGTGACCGAAGAACTGACCCCGATCGAAAAGCAGGACTTGGAGGGACGCTTCTGGAACCTGTGCAACGGCGGCAAGATCCAGTATGTAAAATACCCGATCGATTATAATTTGGAGGCTATCCGCGCACTGGTCCGCCGCGCGATGCGTCTGGGATATTATGAAGGCGTCAACCTGTCCCTGTCCTACTGCGACGACTGCGGACACGAGGAGCTGGCGATGGATGTATGCCCCAAATGCGGCAGCCGCAACCTGACCAAGATCGACCGTATGAACGGATATCTTTCCTATTCGCGCGTCAAGGGCGACACCCGTCTGAACGACGCAAAAATGGCGGAGATCGCGGAAAGGAAAAGCATGTAATGCGCTACCACAACATCACGAAGGACGATATGCTCAATGGAGAGGGCCTGCGCGTCGTGCTGTGGGTCGCGGGCTGCGGCCATGCATGCCCCGGCTGCCATAATCCGGTGACGTGGGACGCGCAGGGCGGCATCCCGTTCGATCAGGCGGCAAAGACCGAGCTGTTTGCCGAGCTGGAAAAGGATTATGTTTCGGGCGTCACTTTTTCGGGCGGCGATCCGCTTTTTCCGGTGAACCGCGATACGGTGGGGGCGCTGTGCCGCGAGATCCGGCGGCGGTTTCCGAAAAAAACCATCTGGCTGTATACGGGCTATCAGTGGGAGGAAATCGAGAACCTGCCGTTTTTGGACGCGGTAGATGTTGTCGTGGACGGACGCTTTGTGCAGGAGCGGGCGGAGCCGCAGCTCCATTGGCGGGGAAGCGCCAACCAGCGGCTGATCGATGTACGGCGGTCGCTGACGCAGCGTGCTCCCGTTTTGCTGAAAGAAAATACATAGAGAGGAAGAGCGAGCAGATATGCAGAAAATCGCGAAATTTCACAAGGTATCGGAGAAACAATTTATCGATGACTGGTGCGCAGAAACCGGCTGTTCGGTATCCGAGGCAAGAATGGTCTACCAGAAAATCCGCCTGCCGCGCCGCGCGACCGTAGGCTCCGCGGGGTATGATTTCTTTGCGCCCGAAGCCTTTTCGCTCGTGCCGCATGAAACCATCAAAATCCCCACCGGTATCCGTGCGGAAATCGCGGAAGGCTGGGTCCTGCAGATCTATCCCCGTTCGGGCCTGGGGTTCAAATACCGCCTGCAGATGGATAATACGGTGGGAATCATTGACAGCGATTACTTCACGGCAAAAAATGAAGGACATATCTTTATCAAAATGACCAATTCCAACCGGCAGGGGAAGACGCTTTCCATCGCGGGGGGAGAAGGGTTCGCACAAGGGATTTTCCTGCCTTTCGGCATAACCGAAGACGATGACGCGGACGGGGAACGCACCGGAGGCTTCGGCAGCACAACAAAATAACAGGGGGGACCGCCGGCTGGCGGTCCCTTTTTTGTCACCATCTCCGGATACGCTGCTTATACTGATGACAGGAGCGTGATGTGCAATGTTCTGCCGTGGGCAAGCGATCGGTTTGGCGTTGATCAGTTTGGGACTTGGCCTGCTTGTCGGCAGCATATGTCCGTCCGGCCTGCTGCTGTGGCTGCTGGCGCTCGCATTGATTGCGGCAGGCGTGTTTTTGTTTCAATGCTGATAACTGGGAGGTGCAGGCATGAAAGTGGTAATTTGGAAAAGCCCGAAATATCTGCGCGGTATTCTTTGCAAGCTGTTCCATATTACATGAGGGAAAAGCAGAGGCAGAAAAGCCTCTGCTTTTTTCATATTCCGCAAAAAGGGAACATATCGTTAAACAGGAGCAGCAGTGAAACAAAGGAGGCAGCATCAATGGAACTGAATCAAACAAGCATCTGCTACTATGACAAAAGGCTTGCAGGGATTTCCTCCTGCACCGAGTCTTCCGACTCGATCGTTCCGGATACCTTTCCGGACATCGGAAGGGTCATTTGCGCGTATGGAACGGCAGCGGTCAAGGACCGCACACCGCAGAACGGACGTCTGCTGATTTCCGGTGCCGTGCAGACCACCATATTGTACCAGCCGGAAAACACGGAGGGGCTGCGCAGGCTGTCCGTTCCCATCAGCTTTGCCCATATAGAGGAGTGTGACGGGCTGGATGCGGATGCCGTCTGTTATGTGTCGTGCCGTGTCGCGGCGGTGGACGCAGTGCCGGTCAACAGCCGGAAGCTGAACGTCAGCGCTCAGCTCTGCTTTGAGGTGGAATGCTACTGCAAGGCTGACTGCCAGGTCACAGAGGGCGTTGAGCTGCCGCAGATACAGATGCTGCGCACGCCCCATACGGTTACCGTTGTACAGCAGGCGCATAGCTGCCCGATTACGATTTTGGAAGACGTGACGCTGCAGGATGCGAACGATCTGCAGCTCCTGCATACAGCCTGCACGCTGAAAAGCACGGAATGCCGCGCGATGCGTGGGAAAGTTGTGCTGAAGGGCGAGGCGGTCCTGCAATGCCTTGCGCTGCAGGAGGATGATGCGGTTCGCGTGCTTTCAAACAGCACGCCGTTTACGCAGATATTGGAGATCCCAGATCTGGAAGAGGGCGATCCGGTATCGGTCCGTTTGGCGGCGCACGAGGTCGACTGCCGTTTGGAGCCGGATGGGCTGCTTTCGTATACGATATCGGCGGAGGCCGCTTTCACGGTGCGCGGCACTAAAAGCATCCAGCAGATCGACGACATGTATATCCCGGGGAAAACGCTGCAAATCCAGGAGGAAAAGGCGACGCTCCATTCTATGCCGCCGCTGACGCCGTTTGCCGCGGAGGTGAATGAAACACTGCAAACCGCGCAGCATGTGTCCCATATCATCCACGCCGGCGCTGTCTGCTGCGGAGCGAAGAGAAATACCGCGGCCAATACGCTGCAGCTCACGGCGGCGGTGCAGGTTTTATATCTGAACGATGAACAGCAGCTTTGTGCGCTGCAGCGCACGCTGCCCTTGACGGCCTCCTGTACCGCTATGGGCGAGCTGTCCCAGATCGAACTGAATGCCCGTGCCGCAGCGGCAGGCGAAACCGGCCTGCTTCTGTCCGTGGCGGTATCCGGTATGGCAGCGCTGGAGGAGCGCTGCGTGTTCCGCAATATCACCGCATTGGAGGAAAGTGAAGCCCCCAAAAACAACGATGGCGTTACATTGGTGCTGCGTTACATCGATCAGGAGCAGGCGCTTTGGGAAGTAGCCAAAAGCTGCGGCACGACCATGGAAGCCATCCGGCGGGCAAATGATTTACCGCCGGATGCGGTCAGCGCGTCGAAAACCATGCTCCTGATTCCGATACAGGCTTGAAAGGCAGGGATATTATGGAAAATCAAATTTACAACCAAATCAGCGCCCGTACCGGCGGCGATATTTATATCGGCGTGGTCGGACCGGTCCGCACCGGCAAATCGACGCTGATTAAGCGCTTTATGGAAACCATGGTCCTGCCGGGCATGGATAACGTCTATAAACGCGAACGCGCGCGCGATGAACTGCCGCAATCGGGTACCGGACGGACGATCATGACCGCGGAACCGAAATTCGTTCCGGAGGAGGCGGCGGAGATCGCCCTTCCGGACGGCGGCTCCTGTCGGGTTCGCTTGGTGGACTGTGTTGGTTATCTGGTCGACGGCGCGCTGGGCAGCATGGAGGACGACGCGCCGCGCATGGTATCCACGCCGTGGCGGGAGGAACCGATGACGCTGGCCGAGGCGGCCGAGGTCGGCACGCATAAGGTGATCGGTGAGCATTCGACAATCGGCCTTGTCGTTACGACCGACGGGAGCTTCACAGAGATACCGCGGGAAAGCTATGAGCCGGCTGAGCGGCGGGTGATCGAAGAGCTGACCCAGATGGGCAAGCCGTTTGTCGTTCTGGTGAATTCCGCCGACCCGCGTGGGGAAACCGCGCAGACAGTCTGCAGTACGCTCAGGGAGCGGTACCAGGTTGAACCGGTCGCGGTCAACTGCATGGAACTGGACGACAAGGGGATCGCGGATATCCTGCAGCAGGTGCTGTATGAATTTCCGGTGAAAGAGATCGGATTTGTTCTGCCGAGATATATCGGCGCCCTGCCTGACGGACACCCCGTACAGTCCAGCGTTTACCGCTCCATCCGTTCCTCAGCACGCACAGGGCAGAAGATGCGCGATGTCCGCGCCATGTGCGGGGCGATTGCAGAAAATGACTATATCGGAAGGGTGGATATCGACCAGCTTGCACTGGGTACCGGCGCGGCGCGCCTTAAGGTGGATATTCCGGAGAGCGTGTTCTACAGTATCGTTGGAGAGCAGACCGGTATTCATATCGGGGATGCGGCCGACCTGATTTCCGTACTCGATGATTTCTCCAAGGTCAAGCAGCAGTATGAGCGCCTGCGCGGTGCGCTGGATCAGGTATATCAGACCGGCTATGGAATTGTCATGCCGTCGGTTGACGAGCTTTCCCTGGAGGCGCCGGAGATCGTCCGGCAGGGAGGGCGGTACGGCGTCCGTCTGCGTGCGTCCGCCCCCTCGATCCATCTGATGCGCGCCAATATCAAAGCCGAGGTCAACCCAATCGTAGGAACGGAGAAACAGTCCGAAGAATTGGTGCATTATCTGCTCAGCGAGTTTGAAGAGCAGCCAGAAAAAATCTGGGACACCAATATTTTCGGGAAATCCCTCAACGAGCTGGTGCGGGAGGAATTGTCGCATAAGCTCAGCCGCATGCCGGATGATGCACGCGGGAAAATACGGGAAACGCTGGAAAAAATCATCAACGAAAGCGCCGGCGGTCTGATCTGCATTATCCTGTAAATCATGTTGGAAAAAGCGCGCCCTCTTCTGAGGGCGCGTTTTTTCTGTCAACCCCTTATCCCATTTACAAAGAAAAGCCGTTTCGTCAGAAACGGCTTTTATGGTGGACATTGACGAGTTCGATCCGCCGACCTTCCGCACGTCAAGCGGATGCTCTTCCAGCTGAGCTAAATGTCCGTGGAACAGACGGTAAGCATACCGTCCGTTTATAAGGCAGGGCGGAAGCCTTGCCAATCGCTATATATTGTGTTATGATAAATCTGTATGAATATCGACACCTTGGAGGGAGTTTGTTGGACAAGCATGTTTTTGTCATCAATGGCAGCGGAGGCGTTGGGAAAGACACTGTCTGCGCGGCGGCGGCCCGATTCTGGAAAGCGGAAAACATCTCGTCGATCACTCCGATCCTGGATGTCGCGTATGCGGCCGGATGGGACGGACGGAAAACGCCGGAAGCGCGCCGCTTCCTGTCCCGCTTAAAAGAGGTATGCACGGAATTCAACGACCTGCCATTCTCCTATTGTATGGAACGGTACCGCCGCTTCCTGCAGGGAGACGCCCAAATCCTGTTTGTCCATATTCGGGAGCCGGAGGAAATCGACCGGTTCCGGTCGGCTGTCGGAGAAAGTTGCTCCGCAATTCTGGTGCGGCGGCCCGCTTTGGAGCAGGCGCGCGGCGCTTTGGGAAACCGTTCGGATGACGGCGTGCTGGAATATGCCTACGATGGTGTTTTCCAGAATGACGGCGACCTGGACGGCCTGCCCGAAAAGGTGCATGATTTTTTCCGCGCCTTTTTCGGGGTATGAGCGCGCATTTTTATTACAGTTTGGTTGAATCGGTTGACAATCCCGTGCGGGACACGGTATAGTGAAGCGTACCAATTAACCGGCCTGGTACGGTTAATGCCCATCAGGATAGAGAACAGAAAGGAATACGAGTATGAGCGAAGAAAAAAAGCAGCAGAACATGCCGGTCCAGAAAGGCGGCGCACACGTCGCCAAAAGCGGCTCCAACGTATCCACGGTTTCCGCGCAGGGGGGAAGCGCGGGGACTGACAGCGAGGCGTCGGGCATGCCGAAACGCAACAAATATGCCGATAAAATGAATCGGAAAAAGAGCAGGCTCAGCAAAGGCGTGCGCATTGGCATCGGCGTTGCGGTGGTGGTGCTTCTGATCGCACTGGGTATCTTCCTTGTCCTGAAGTCCCGCAATGCGGGGACGGAGGAAACGGTTACGCAAACAGCGACCGCCAGCCGCGGCATGCTGGAAACCTACATAGAGGGAAGCGGCAGTACCGCCGCCAAAAAGCGCGAGGAGCTTGGCCGAGATTTGAAAGGAACGGTCAGCGAGGTTTTGGTCGCGGTAGGGGATGAGGTCAAAAAAGGGGACAAGCTCGTTGTCGTCAACCCGACCGAAACCCGCAAAGAGCTGGAAACCGCAGAGGATGAGCTGGCGGACGCACGCCGCGGCGTCACTGATGCGCAGGCCGAGGTGACCAAGGCGCAGAACGCGGTCAGCACGGCCCAGAAGCGGATCAGCAAGCTGGCAATCACCGCGCCGTTTACCGGAAAAATCATTCCGGTCACTGACTCGGAGGGAAAAAGCACGACCTACCATGTCGGGCAGCAGCTCAGTGAAGGGGAGATCGTCGGCTATATGGTCGACGACAGCAAAATGAAGCTTTCGCTGTATTTCAGCGCGGCGTATGCGAACGATATCAAAAGCGGACAGACTGCAACGGTTTCCGTTCCGTCCGCGATGAGCTCGGTTTCGGGTACGGTTTCCTCGGTCGAAAGCGCGCAGAAGGTTTCGGCCGAAGGGGTCAAGCTGTTCCGTGTCGTCATTTCCATGGATAATCCCGGAACGCTTACCAAGGGCATGATGGCGACCGCGACGATATCCACCAGCTCCGCGGGAGAGGTTTATCCGGCCGAATCCGGAACGCTGGAATATAGCCGCGAGGAAGCGGTGACCGTGCAGACCGGAGGCGAGATCAAAACGCTCAACGGTCTGGATTACTACAGCTACAGCAGCGGCGCCACGATCATGACCCTGACGAGCGACAGCGCGCAGGACGAACTGAAGAATGCGCAGAATACCGTGGTGACCGCGCGCAACGGCGTGACAAACGCGCAGAAGCAGGTCCAGACAAAGCAGGAGCGGATCACGGAGCTGAAGAAGCTGATCGCGGATTCTACCATCAAATCGCCGATCGACGGCGTGGTCGTCAGCCTGAACGCGTATACGGAGCAGGATGTCGCCGGCACCGAGCCGCTCGTCGTGGTCGCGGACCTGAACGATATCATTGTAAACGCGGATATCATGTCTACTGACGTTTCCGCCGTACAGCCCGGCCAGCCTGCGGTGATGACCATGTATACAAACGACGGCGCGCTGCAGCTGACCGGCACCGTGGAGTCGATCGCGCTGGAACCGACCCAGAACAACAACGGCGGCCAGGGCAGCATGGCGACGTTCCCCGCCGTAATCGCCATCGATCCGATTGAGGGACAGTCCATTTCCATCGGCATGGGCGTGGAATATCAGATCACGACCGCCTCCTCCCCAGACTGCCTGATGGTCCCATCCTCCGCGATCGTATACGCCGAAGAAGGCACGGCGGTTTTTGCCAAACCGCTGGTTGATGAAAACGGCGAGGAGATTCCGTTCAGCGAAACGCTGCCCATTCCGGAGGGGACGGAGGGCATCCCGCCCGAATTCCAGCTCGTTCCGGTTGAAACGGGTATTTCCGATTCCTCCAATACCGAGATCTTGTGGGGGATCGAGGAAGGGACGACGGTGTATCTGTCCGGCCCGCAGGACCTGTACGCTGAAATGGGTATGGGCGTAGCTGTAGGCTAAAGGAGGGCGCGATGTTTGGAAAGAACAAGCCGCCCATTGCCGAGCAGCAGCAGACGGATTTTTCTTCCGACCTGCTGATCGATGTGCGGCAGATGAGCAAGATTTATAATGAAGGCAAGGAAAATGAAGTACGCGCGCTTGATAATATATCCCTGACCGTGCCGTGGGGGGAGTTCCTTTGCATCCTTGGGCAGTCCGGTTCGGGAAAATCCACGCTGATGAATATTCTGGGCTGTCTGGACATCCCGACTTATGGGACCTATTACCTGAACGGCCAGGCGGTCAGCGACATGAAGCCCTCTGTGCTTTCCGGTATCCGCAACCGTGAGATCGGGTTCATCTTCCAGGGCTTCAACCTGATTCCCGCGTTGACAGCGCTGGAAAACGTGGAACTGCCGCTGATCTACCGCGGCCTTGGACGGGAGGAGCGGCACCAGCTTGCGGTGGATGCGCTGACATCGGTGGGGCTGGAAAAACGCATGTCACACCGGCCGGGGGAAATGTCCGGCGGCCAGCAGCAGCGTGTTGCGATCGCACGGGCTGTTGCGGCAAAGCCGCCGATCATCATGGCGGACGAGCCGACCGGCAACCTGGATTCCGCCTCCGGCCTGGATATCATGCAGAAGCTCACCGCGCTCAACGAGCAGGGTACGTCCATTATCCTTATCACGCACGATAACCATTTGGCGCAGATGGCGCGGCGGATCGTAACGATTCAGGACGGCCGCATCATTTCTGACGAAGCGGGAAAGGGAGGGCTTGACGAATGAACTGGCTCCAAACCGTACGCATGGCGTTCAAGTCCATCCTGAACAATAAGGTCCGCTCTATCCTGACCATGCTGGGCATTATTATCGGCGTGGCCTCGGTCATCGCGATCGTATCCTCCATCCAGGGTACGAGCAAGCTGCAGCGCCTGCAGTACGAAGCGATGGGCGTCAACCGCATCGATGTGTTCGGCTACGGCGGGCGCAGCAAGGACTGGAAGGATTTTGAGGAATATCTGGATACCGAGCTGGCGGACAAGGTTTCCGCCTGGTCGCCGCAGATCCAATACTATGACTGGCAGAGCGACGGCGTCCAATACCGGACGAAAAAGCTGTCCAACAATTCCGATAACAACGGCTGGACCAATATGTATTTCGGCAACGAGCATTACGGAGAGGTGAGCAACCTCACGATTTCGGCCGGACGCGACCTGTCCAAAGCGGATTGCGATAACCGCGCAAAGGTCTGCGTGATTGGCGAAACGCTGCGCAAATACTTCTTTGGCGCCATGAGCCCGATCGGGCAGAAGCTGCGCATCGGCGGCAAAAGCTTTGAGATCGTCGGCGTGTACAAAGGGAAGTACGGCGGCAAGCTCAATACGCAGGATCAAATGCTGGTTATGCCGTACACCCTGCAAAGCTCCATGATGAGCACAAGCTATTACAGCAGCAAAAATTATGTTATCAAAGCCGCCGCCACCGAGGATATAGCAGAGCTTACCGAAACGCTGCTTCCCGAGTATATGCAGAGCCGGTGCGAATCCTTTTCCGCTTATTCAGACAGCCAGTATCAGGAGCAGCAGCAGGCGTCTTCCAACCTGCTTGCGCTGCTTGGCGGCGGCGTGGCGGGCATCTCGCTTCTGGTCGGCGGCATCGGCATTATGAATATCATGCTGGTTTCCGTTACGGAGCGCACGCGCGAAATCGGTATCCGCATGGCGATCGGTGCGCGGAAACGCGATATTATCGGTCAGTTTCTGGTGGAGGCGGCCGTCGTATCCTGCTGCGGCGGCGTGATCGGTATTATCGTCGGCTGTTTCCTGTCGGCCATATTGGGCAATTTTATGGTCGCGCGGCAGATGGCGCAGAACACCTATCTCCCAGCGATCGAGCATTTTACGGTACTGCCGTCGATTGGTCTGATTCTGGGGGCGTTCCTGTTCTCCGCATTGCTTGGCATTATATTCGGCCTGTATCCGGCCAACAAGGCATCCAACCTGCAGCCGGTTGACGCGCTGCGCACCCAGTAAAGAAAGGAAAAGGTAGGAATGAAAAAAAGATTACTCAGCCTGTGTCTGGCATTTCTTTTTGCGATCACCCCTGCTTCGGCATCGTTTACCGACATCACGGACAGCAAGCTTTCGCAGACCGCCTCCGTCCTGGACGCTTTAGGGATCATGCAGGGGGTGGGGGGAAACCGGTTTGATCCAAACAGCGCGCTGACAAGAGCGCAGTTCTGTAAGCTGGCGGTGACCGCGCTGGGCGTTTCCGATGTAAGCGCCTATGGCAGCTATACGATCTTTCCGGACGTTAAAAGCTCACATTGGGCCGCGCAATATATCAATGCCGCAGTGCGCCATCCTGATCTGAAAGAATACTCCATCATCCGCGGCTATGCGGACGGTACCTTTGGTCCGGACAAAACCGTTAACTTCGGGGAAGTCTGCACCATGCTGCTGCGCATGCTGGGCTATACGGAGACCGACATCGGCCCGTTTTGGCCGGCGGACTATATCGCCCGCGCGCAGTCCCTCGGCCTGACGGAAAACGTATCGGTTACCAACGCCACAGCGGCCGTGAAGCGCGGCGACGCGGCGACCCTGCTGCTCAATACGCTGGGGACAGAGCTGAAAGGCGATAACTCCGGCATGCTGCTGAATAAGATATCCTCTTCTACCATCGAAAACTGTATTTTGCTGGCGACCAGCGAAACGGATTCCTCGCTGGCGCCCAATGAAGCGATCTTCTATGAAAACGGTTCTCTGAACGAGTCACCGCGCAAAACCGCGGGTACGCTGGACAAAAGCCTGATCGGCGTTTACGGAACGATCGTGATCGGCAAGGAAGGGGATAAGGTCGCGGTAGGCGTCGTTCCCAACAATAACAAGATCGAGACTTACACCGTAACGAGCGCGGCGGCCGACAGCATTTCGACCAGCACGCAGACCCTCCGCCCTAACCGAGACACCGATCTCTATGTTGCGCGGGAGAAAAAGCTGGATAAGTTTTCAAATATGTGGGCGGGGATTCAGCACGGCGACACCTTGACGCTCTACTACGACGAGTATGGCGCGCTACAGCTGATGGCGGTCCTGCCGTCCGCGACCTCGTCCAGCGACACCTCTTTCGTTTACGGCCTTGCAACCTCTGTCAATATTCCGGAGGAATATCAGATCATTAAGAACGGCGCGGTGATCGACCGCTCCAGGATTAAAAAATACGATGTGGTTACGCTCGATCCCGCAAATCGCCAGGCGGTCGTTTCGGACGCCAAGATCAGCGGATGCTACACCAAGGGCGAGCCGTCTTTCGCCTATCCGCAGACGGTAGAGCTGTTCGGCGGGCAGTCCTATTCGATCTCCGACCGCGCGGCTGCCTCGTTCGAGGATATTAAGCTCAAGGATTATATCACGCTGCTGTTCAGCGAAGCGGGCGATGTCATTGCCGCCTATCCGAAGAACATGGTCAGCGCGGACATGCAGGGGATCGTTACCGCAGTAGACGGGAAAAAGGTGACGGTTGTACTGACCAATGGGTTGACTCTGCATATCCAGGCCGAAGCGGAGAATCTGGACGAACTGATGGGCCGCCTGGTTTCGGTCGGACAGTCCTCTAACGGTTCGGCGTATCTGACCAAAAGAGCGCTTACCGGCAGGGTATCCGGAAGCTGGTCGCTTGCGGACGGCAAGATCGGAAATTCCGTGGTATCGCCCAAGGTTCGGATTTATGAAGAGGTTGCGCCGGGCGCGCCCTTGTCAGCAATCGCCCAGTCGGATATCGACCTGGCTTCGGTGCCGTCCAGTCAGATCCGTTATACGGTGATCGACAACGCGGGTACGGTAACCAATATTATTTTGGGAGACGTAACCGGCGATAGCTGGATTTACGGTATCGGCTCCGGCTCCAGCCGCGGCGAGGATGACAACAAGGAATACTATGCTGGTATCAAGTATTGGGACGGCTCCAAAACCGTATCCGAGGAATATCGGGTAGACGCGCTGCCGGGCGGCTTGAACGGCGGTGCGATCGGCATACCGAAAGGGTATAAAAACGGGAGCAGCGCTGTGAACCACTCGTTCTCAACGCTCCCGCTCAAGCTGGTCGACACAGTATCGGTTTCCGCGTTTGACGGGGCTACCGGCGTCCGGACCAGAGACGGGTATTACAACCTGACGGATGATATCGGTGTTTATGTATCCGACCGCAGGGAATTTATCTCCCTGCAAAACGCAAAAGCTAATTATACGGATTTCCGTCTGTACGCAAACAAAAATGCGGAGGATGGCGGGAAAATCCGCATGATTATCGCATCTTAATGGAAAGGACTAAAGGCCATCGCTTTATGGCCGGTTAGCATCCCGCTTCAAAGCTGGATAAAAAGGCTCCGCCACATTGGCGGAGCCTTTTCCGATATTCATTTATTTTTTACGATTGTACAGTTCTGCCACAATTCCAACAATAATGGATAGCAGATAGATACCGCCCCAAATCGCCCAGCCATAATGGTCGTGTCCATACGGCGCTCCCGCAGGATTGGGGCCAAACACAATGCCAGCGAGCAAACCGAGCGCAAATGCAAGCAGCGTAACAAATGAAAATCGATGCCTGCCGAAAAGAGAAGGGACAGCAGAAATTGCCATTGCGATCCAGAACAGATCGCTGTTGAGCAGCCAGCCATAAAGATAACTATTGCTTCCGGATGGTTTTGCGGATACCAGCCAACCAAGCAGGCTGGAATTGGACCGGTCGCACCAGATAAAACGGCCGATCAGATAGATCGTAAGATACGCGCAGACGACGATCAAGGCCGCGGCCATGTTCTCTTTCCGTCTCTTGCTTCGGTCTGCCCGTTTCCTCTCTTCTTCCCTTTTGAAAAGAGCATAAACCTGTTCAACAGCAGACGAGCTGGCAGTATTTCCTGTATCGAGCAGCATATCGACTGTTGTGCCGAATAACTCTGCTAATTTGAACAGGTTCTCTGTGTTAGGGGCCGACAGGTCTGCTTCCCATTTGGTGACGGCCTGACGGCTTACGCCGATCAGATCAGCGACCTTCTCCTGTGACATTCCCGCATTTTGCCTGCAGGCTTTGATCCTTTCTCCCACTGTCATAGAAAACACCTCTTTTCACTCAAGAGTATACCGGAAATTATTGCTTTTGGCTACCAACTATATGGCAACTGGCGGTTGCAGCGCAAATTTTTTTTATTTTGTTGTTGCTTTAATAAATGTCCATACAGATCGTCAGCTTTGGCGGTTTTTGTTGACATTAGGCTGGAAAAGCAGTATAATATACGCGATAGAAAATGCGATGACGAAACGAGTTTTCCAACGGAGTGATCCAAAGAGAGAGGGAATTGGTGCAACCCCTTGTTCAGTCCGGAAAACGGCCACTTCCGAGCAGCCTGTAAAAAAACAGGCCGGTTAGGTTCCCGATATCGAACCGCTGAGATGCGTTTTACAGCGCAGATCAGGGTGGTACCGTGGAAGCATGCTTTCGCCCCTGACAGGATTGGGCGGAGGCTTTTTTTATTTGTCATATTAAATTTTTGGAGGATAAATGTTATGCAGTACAGAGGCTTGAACGAGCTGCGCGAAATGTATCTGAAGTTTTTTGAAACCAAGGGACATCTGCGCTTGCCGAGCTTTTCGCTCATTCCGCAGAACGATCCGTCGCTTCTGCTGATCAATTCCGGTATGGCGCCGATGAAGCCCTTTTTCACCGGCGAGCAGGAGCCGCCGCGCCATCGTGTGACGACCTGCCAGAAGTGTATCCGAACAGGCGATATTGAGAACGTCGGCAAGACTGCGCGGCACGGCACGTTTTTTGAAATGTTAGGCAATTTCTCTTTCGGCGATTATTTCAAAAAAGAAGCGATTGCCTGGAGCTGGGAATTCCTGACCAGTCCGGAGTGGGTCGGCATTGATCCGGAGCTTTTGTATCCGTCCATCTATGTGGATGATGACGAGGCGTTTGAAATCTGGAACAAGGATATTGGCATTCCGGCGGAGCGGATCTTCCGCTTCGGCAAGGAGGACAATTTCTGGGAGCATGGCTCCGGCCCGTGCGGTCCCTGCTCGGAAATCTACTACGACCGCGGACCGGAGTTCGGCTGCGGCAAGCCCGGCTGCACGGTCGGCTGCGACTGCGACCGGTATATGGAGGTTTGGAACAACGTATTTTCCCAGTTCGACAATGACGGACAGGGGAATTACACCGAATTAAAGCAGAAGAATATCGATACCGGCATGGGTCTGGAACGCCTGGCTTGCGTGGTGCAGGGGGTAGGCTCCCTGTTTGACGTGGATACCGTGCGGAATATCACCAATAAGGTATCCGAGATTGCTGGGAAGCATTATGGAGAAAGCGAGAAAACCGATATTTCCCTCCGTGTGGTCACCGACCATATTCGCTCGACCGTTATGATGATCTGCGACGGTGTTATCCCCTCCAACGAGGGGCGCGGCTATGTGCTGCGGCGCCTGCTGCGGCGGGCGGCGCGCCACGGCAAGCTGCTCGGTATCGACCGGCCGTTCCTGTCCGAGGTGGCGACCACTGTCATTGAGGAATCCGGCGGCGCTTATCCGGAGCTGGTCGAAAAACAGAAATATATCCACAAGGTAATTGAAAACGAGGAGGCAAGCTTCAACAAAACCATTGACAGCGGTCTGTCCATTCTGAACGAACGCATTGCGGCGGCAAACAGCAAGGAATTGCCCGCAGCGGACGCATTCCAGCTCTATGACACCTATGGCTTCCCGATCGATCTGACGCTTGAGATTCTGGAAGAACAGGGGATGACCACCGACCGCGCGGAATTTGACCGTCTGATGAACGAGCAGCGCGAGCGCGCCCGCGAGGACCGCAAAAAAATGGGCGACCTTGGCTGGCAGAGCGAGGATCTTGGTTTGGACAAGGCGATCAAAACCCGTTTTGACGGTTATGAAACACTGGGAGAAAACGCCAAGGTGCTGGCGATCGTTAATGAGGGCGAACCGTCCGGAGCGGCGGCAAAGGGCGAAAAGATTACGGCCGTGCTCGATCATACGCCGTTTTATGCGGAAATGGGCGGTCAGATCGGCGACCACGGCGTACTGATCGGCAAAAACGGCGTGATGACCGTGTCTGACGTGCAGAAGACCAAGGACGGCAAGTATATGCACATCGGTACAGTCACCGAGGGCGCGCTTTCCGTGGACGACGAGGTGGAGGCCAAGGTGGACGCGGAATACCGTCAGGCGATCTGCCGTGCGCATACCTCGACCCATCTGCTGCAAAAAGCGCTGCGCAAGGCTCTGGGCGATCATGTGGAGCAGGCAGGCTCTTACACTGCAAACGATCACCTCCGTTTCGACTTTACGCATTTCGCGGCTTTGACAGCGGACGAGCTGCAGCAGGTGGAAACGCTGGTCAATGACGCGATCCTTGCCGGTTATCCGGTGGTCACGGAAGAGATGTCCATTGACGAGGCGAAGAAAAAGGGCGCGATGGCGCTGTTCGGTGAAAAATATGGCGCGGTTGTGCGTGTTGTTCAGGCCGGCGATTCGATTGAACTGTGCGGCGGCACGCATTTGGATAACACGGCCAAGGCGGGTATGTTTAAAATTATTGGAGAGGCTTCCGTTGCGGCCGGTGTGCGCCGCATTGAAGCCGTGACCGGCAGAGCGGTGCTGGATTTCCTCAATGAGCGCCAGCATATATTGAACGAAACCGCGGCCGCGCTCAAAACCTCCCCGAACGAGTTGGCGGCCAAGGTGGAACAGACCATGGCTGACCTGCGCACGATGGCCAAAAAGCTGGAAAAGCTCAACGGAAAGCTTGCCTCGATGCAGATGGTCGACCTGTTCAACGTATCGCGTGATGTTAAGGGCGTCAACGTGGTCGCAACCAAGCTGGAAGACGCCTCGGCGGATGTGCTGCGCACGATGGGCGACGGCATCAAGGAAAAAGCGCCGAACATGGTCGCTGTACTGTCCTCGGTCAACGACGGCAAGATAAGCTTGCTGTGCGTCTGCGGCGCGGAAGCGGTCAAAAAGGGCGCGCATGCGGGTAAGATTGTAAAGGAAGTCGCCAAGATCGTTGGCGGCGGCGGCGGCGGGCGTCCGGACAGTGCAACCGCGGGCGGAAAGCAGCCGGAAAAACTGGAGGAAGCGCTCGAAGCGGTCAATAACATTGTTGACGCGTTGTTGTAAAGCCGGTATACTGGTATCAGAAAGGAGAGGTCGTCATGAGCGATTGTCTGTTCTGTAAAATTATTTCCGGGGATATCCCCTCCAAAAAGGTCTATGAGGACGAGCTGTGCTATGCCTTTTATGATATCGATCCCCAGGCGCCGACGCATTTCCTCGTGATTCCGAAGCAGCACATCCGTTCCGCTGCGGAGGTGGATGCGTCCAACAGCGCGGTGGTTGCCCACTGTTTTGAGGTGATCGCAAAAGTCGCGAAGGAACAGGGCATGGAAAGCTTCCGCATCGTATCCAATATCGGAGAACAGGCAGGGCAAAGCGTGTTCCACCTGCACTTCCATGTGCTTTCCGGCCGTGATATGACTTGGCCGCCGGGCTGATGCAGCAGTTGCAAAGAAGTGGCACGACCGTGCCACTTCTTTTTTGAAACAGGAAAGCCGGAAGGGGATTTTTATGCTGGAGCGTCCGCTGGTTTATTTGGTGCCGGCAATTGCGGCGGCTCTTTTCTGCGCGGTTTGCCTTGACTGGGCTCCCAGTCTGATGGTTTCGCTGCTTTTGCTTGCCGTGTTTTTGCTGCTTGCCGGTGTATTCATCTACCGGAACAAGGCGTTTGCGCTGTTTGGCATGCTGGCCGCAGCGCATCTGGCTTTCTGCGGCTTCTCGATCTATAATCTGTATATTGTTGAGCCAATCCGGCATCTGAATGGCCAAAGCCTGGATATCCAGGCTGTTTTGCTGGAAGATCCGGACGTTTATGAGGACAGCCAGCGCGCGCTGCTTTCCGTTACCCATAACGGAGAGGTGGAGCAGACGTTCCGCACCTTTTGCTACCTTCCGCTGACGGATACCCCGCTCTATGCAGGGGACCACATTGTGGTCAACGTTGGATTTTATTTGCCGGGCGCTGCCGAGGGATTTGACCGTGCGGTATACCAGGCATCCAACCGCTGCTTTATTGCGTCCTCCTATAACCAAACGGAGGAAGACGCGCCCGTCCGGTTTGAGGTGACCGGCACCGAACGGGACACGCTGCGCTTTCTGCCGCAGCGGATTGCCCGCTACTGCAAGCAGGCGATTGCAGGCGCACTTCCGGAGCGGCCGGCGGGTCTGCTCACGGCGCTTTTATTGGGCGATAAATCTGGGATCAGCGATGCGGATGCCCTGGCGCTCCGCATTGCCGGACTGAGTCATCTTGTCGCGGTTTCCGGTCTGCATATCGGCTTTCTGGTGGCGTTTTGCTCGCTGTTGGGACGCAGGATCGGTACGCTGGTTTCGATTCCGTTCATCCTTTTATTTGTGCCGATCGCTGGAGTGACCCCGTCCGTAATCCGTGCAGCGGTCATGTATTTGGTCACGGCCGGCGCTTTCCTGCTGCGCAAAGAAGCGAACAGCCTGAATTCCCTGTTTTTAGCGCTCGCGCTTTTGCTGCTTCTCAATCCTTACGCAATCGCAAGCCTCAGTTTGCAGCTTTCCTTTACCGCCACGCTGGGGCTGATCCTGTTGGCCGGCAAAATGCAGCGGCGGCTGATGAAGCCGTTCCGGTCTTTTCCGAAAATGGTGTACCGCATCCTGTCTGTAGTTGTCGGATCGGTCTCCTGCACGGTATGTGCGACGATTTTTACCACGCCGATCATCCTCAGCGCGTTCGGTTATGTCTCCATCCTGTCGCTGCTCAGCAATCTTCTGGTCGTCGGCGTGACTGCCGTATGTTTTATCGGCGGTTTTCTGGTTTGCCTGACGTCGGCGTTCTTTCCATTTTTAGCAGCGCTGTGCGCAAAAGCGATCGCTCCATTGCTGACCTATATCCTCGATATATGCAACTGGATTGCGGGCCTGCCGTTCGGCCTGATTAACTGGGCGGACAGCTTCGGCATTTCCGCGCTTGTTTTGTCCTTTGCTGGAATTTTAGCCTGGCTGCTTGCAGGCGCTCATATCAAATGGCGCTATGTTTTGCCGGTTTTCTGTCTTGCGCTGTTTGGCATCACGGCTGCGGGCGCATATTATAACCAGCAGCACTACTCCGTGACCTATCTCCCGTGTGGCAGCGGGCAGGCGATCATTGTATCCGACGCGGTTGGCAGCATGACGCTTATCGATTGCGCGGGAGACGGAGGCTATCGCAACGCTGCGGCTTCCGTGCGAGAATGGATGCAGTGGAACGGCTTCCGGCAGGTTGACACACTGGTTTTGACCGCGGTGGATAAGGGGCATGCCCGCGATCTGCCTGAACTGCTGCAGCATACGCCGGTCGGACAAATCTTGATTCCGAACGGCTGCAAAGAGACGCAGCACAACAAAGAGCTGCTGCAGTTGGTTGCGGAGGCGGATGCGGAGATCGTAGAGGATACGGTGCAGTTGGACGCCGCCGCACCGGTCACGGTTTTTCCTGTCTGTGACGGCAAGCTTGGTGTGCGGATTGACGGCCATGTTTTAGTGCTGCACAGTCCCACGCAAAAACAGCTTGCGGCATTCTTTGAAACCGAGTCGTATTCCGCACCGGATATTGTGCTCTCACAACGGAATATGGAGGATACCGCGCTGCTGCGTCAGCTTATATCGGATACAAACGCGCAGCGGATCATTCTGCAGTCCGGCACAGGGGACGTGTTGCATAAATTTGAGGGAACGCCGATTGAAAGCCCATATTTCACCGGCGAACTGCAGGAACGCTACAAAAAGGAGGGATAGCGCATGGCTACACCCAGAAAAAACGCGAATAACGGCAAGGCAAAGCTGATCCACGATCTGAAAGAGCGTTCCTTTGCACCTTTATACATTATAACCGGCGACGAGGACTATATGAAGGCGCACTATCTGCGCCAACTCAAGGAAAAGGTAGTGGATGCCGCCTTTGCGGATTTTAACCTGCTGGAATACGAAGGGAAAGGCCTGACTCCGGAGCAGCTTACCGAGGCGATTGACAGTTATCCAGCCATGTCGGAGAAAAAGCTGATTATTGTTACCGACTTCGACCTTTCCAAGCCGCCGGCCGGATTTGGTGATTTACTGCCCGAGATGCTCAGTGATCTGCCGGACTATGTATGCCTGGTGTTTTATTATGACATTTTGGAGGGCAAGCTCGATAAACGGACAAAGCTCTACAAAACGCTTGAGAAAACCGCCTGCATAGCGGAATGCAGCCGTTTGGAGGAAAATGAGCTGGTTGCATGGATCGAGCGGCGGGTCCGGTCGCTTGGCTGCACGATTACCGCGGATAACGCTTCATACCTGATATTTCTGTGCGGAAATTCGATGACCAACCTGGCCGGCGAAATCGATAAGGCGGCCGCGCACACGACAACAGGGGAGATCCGTAAATACAATATCGACGCGGTATGCTCGCCGGTTCTGGACGCGGTTATTTTCGATCTGACGGATGCGATCACGGCGGGTAAATTCGACAGGGCGGTTTCCCTGGTGGGCGAGCTGATTGCGCAGAAAAATAATGAGGTTATGATTTTTACGACCATTACGCGCCACATCCAGCGGTTATACGGCGCTAAGCTGTGTGAGAGCGCAAGGGGAGGGGAGCGGCTGCTGATGGAGCTGATCGGTTCCAAATCGCCGTACTATGCCCGACAGATACAGAATGCCGCGCGCCGCGTTTCACTCGACTGGCTGCGGCAGGCGGCGTCTCTTTGCGCGCAGACGGATACCGCGCTGAAAGGGAGCGCTGTCGACCGGCAGAAGCAGATCGAGCTGACCCTGCTTGCGCTTGCATCCGCGCAAAAGGGGGAGCGCACATGATCCGTATTCGGGAAGCGATCCTTGTAGAGGGACGATATGATATCAATACGCTCAAACAGGTGGTGGATACCGTTGTATTAGAGACCGGCGGCTTCCGTATCTTCCATGACAAGGACCGGCTGAAGCTGCTGCGGCGTATTGCGCAGGCACGCGGGCTGATTATCCTGACGGATAGCGATGGCGCGGGCTTTGTGATCCGGAATTATCTGAAAGGCGCGCTGCCTCGGGACCGCATTAAGCAGGCGTATGTGCCGGATGTTTGGGGAAAGGAAAAGCGCAAGCGGCACGCTTCCAAAGAGGGCAAACTCGGCGTCGAAGGCATGCGGCCGGACATCCTGTGCGACGCGTTGCGCAGAGCTGGTGCGACCTTTCTGGAGGGGGAGGCGCAAAGAGGGGGGGATACCGCCGATAGTTCGATCACGAAAGCGGATTTCTATGCATGGGGACTGACCGGTCAAACTGACAGTGCGGCGCGGCGGCAACGGCTTCTGCAGGAGCTGGCGTTGCCTGCGCATATGACGGCCAACGCACTGCTGGAATTTATCAATGCAGTCGGAACACGGCAGGAAATTGAGGCCATCCTGCAGCATTTTTCCGAAAACCATTGACAAAACCCGTCTAATTGACCTATAATAAAAGCATAAATTAAATCAGTTCTGTTTCAGGGCGGAGTGAAAGTCTCCACCGGCAGTATACAGGGTGTCGTTCCTGATAGTCTGCGAGCCGCAAGGCATGATGGGTGTGAATCCCAACCGACGGTTATAGTCCGGATGAAAGAAACAGGTGTATCTCGGTACGTCTGCGCGCCCTTGGAGTATTTCCAAGGGCTTTTTATTTACCCAACCGAACAGAACTCCTTACAAGGGAGACAGAACCATGACAAAAGCAAGCAAGATCACCTATACCGCTGTATTTGCGGCAATCGCTACCGTTCTGATGTATTTTGAATTCCCGATCCCGCTTATGCCGCCGTTTCTCAAAGTGGATCTTTCCGGAGCGGTGGTCCTGATCGGCGCGTTTATTTTTGGCATTGGTCCGGCGATTACCATGATCGGTATCAAGGATCTGATCCATTTAACCCAGAGCCAAACGGCCGGTTCGGGGGAATTGGCGGATTTTCTGATGCTTTCCACACTGGTGATTGTTGCTGTGCTGCTTTATCGCATGCACAAAAGCCGCAAATTTGCGGTTATCGGCTGTGCCGTTGGCGCGGTGGCCATGGCCTGCATGGGAATGCTGACCAACTATTTTCTCATTATTCCGTTTTATGTGAACGGAATGGGGTGGAATCTGGATGCGATATTCCAGATGTGCGCTGCGGTTAATCCTGCGATTGACGGGATGAGTGCATACTTGTTGTTTGGCATATTGCCGTTCAATCTGATCAAGGGTGTAATTTTGACGGTGATTACGATGCTGGCTTACAAAAAGCTCAGCGTATTCATTAAATCCAAACAGATCGACCTGCATCATAAAAGCCGGCAGGCGGGCTGAAACAAAAAGCGCGGAGGGGAGAGGGCCTGCCGCGCTTTTCTAATTCTAATAAAGAAAAAGGAATCCAACAATGAAAAGAAAACGGATATTGTCCGCTGTCCTGATGTGCGCAGTCGGCGTGGGGATATGCGGCCTTTATTGCGGATTGACGCCGCGCCGCTATACGGTGTCAACGCCCAAACTCAACGCGGAGGAAAAGCTGCGCATTGTCATGCTTTCCGACCTGCACAGCTATGTTTACGGAAACGACCAGACACCGCTTGTTCGCAGGGTGCGAGAGCTGCAACCGGATATTATCGCACTATGCGGCGATATTGTTGACGATAAACAACCGCAGGACGGCGCCAAGCTGCTGCTAAAACAGATTACAGAAATCGCGCCATGCTATTATGTATCCGGCAATCATGAATATTGGAGCAGCGAGCCGGAGCAGATATTCCGGATGATAGATTCCTATGGAATACACGTCTTACATAATGAACGGGAGCGTATAACAGTGGACGGCCGAGAATATGTGATCTGTGGTGTGGATGATCCGGCAGCCTATGGCGACCGCGTGCCAAGCTCATATGGGAATGCAGCGCCTTACCGGAAAGCGCTGCAGCGCTTTGACGACCTGTTCGGGGATGACGCGTTTCATATCCTGCTGGCGCACCGTCCGGAATATATAGAAGAATACGCTGCGCATCCATTTGATTTAACGCTTTGCGGCCATGCACACGGCGGCCAATGGAGAATCCCGTATATCATGAATGGTTTGATTGCGCCGAATCAAGGATTTTTTCCGGAATACGCCGGCGGCCAGTATCAATATGGCGCCATGACGGAAATTGTGGGACGCGGCCTGGTACTGGATTGGAAGCCCCGTGTTTTTAATCCGCCGGAAATCGTCGTCGTTGATATCGTTCCCAAATAGAGAGGTGCGTTCTAAAAAGAAGATATATACAATTATACAAAAGAAAAGTTTTGTATAATTGAGGGGAGTGGAAAAAGAAGCGCATCATGAATAATGCGCTTCCAGATATTCGACCACTGCGGCGACCGCATCCAGGTCATTATTTCTGACATGGACGTCCGCCGCCTGTAATATCCCATCATCCGCATTTGCCGGCGCAAAACCCAGATATGCTGCGTGGATCATATCCTCATCATTATAGCTGTCTCCAACGGCGAATATCCGGTCGTGCGGTATTCCGCAGTTTTGTGCGATCGTTTCCAAGGCGGTTCCTTTATTGACGCCCCGTGCTGTAACCTCCCAAAATGAAGGCATACTTGACGCCATGCAAAACCGATCCTGATATGGCTTCAAAAACGCCTTTACCTGATTCATAAGCGCGGGATCGCCTGTAAAATTGATTTTGCACCAATCCGCAGTATCTGGAAGATGGTTCGGAGAAACCGTCTCGAAATCCAAATGCAGGGTGCGCATATGCTGCTCGGTTACTTCACTTGACTGGCATACCAGGATACGGTCGCCAATAAAAATTTCGCAACCTATTTGTGAAAATTCTAACAAAGTTGTCTGAATCAATTCCTTTGTTTCAACTGGCATACCGGCGCAGCGCATCACCTGATGCTGTTCGTTTAAAATCAGCGACCCATTGAGAAGGCTGTACGGCGCATTAAACGGAAGCTGCGGCAGATAGCTGCGGATTGCCCCGGGCGCGCGTCCAGTGGCTAAGGAAAAGCGTCCCCCCTCCTCTGTAAAATACCGCAGTGCGCGTTCATTTCGTTCTGATATCTGTCGGCTGCTGTCAAGTAAGGTGCCATCCATATCACAGGCCAGCAGCATTCCCTCAAATTTATTCATTCCATCTTCTCCAGTTTTGCGATAATATCCGTAAAATAGTCAGGGAGCGGTGCGGAAAAGCACATGACTTCCTCTGTTCGCGGATGCTGTAAGGTAAGGCGCGCGGCATGCAGGCATTGCCCGCCAATATGGGCGAAACGGTCTTTGGCAAAGCCGTACAGCGGGTCGCCGATGATCGGATGCCCAACCGACGCCATATGCACACGGATCTGATGCGTCCGTCCGGTTTCGAGCTGAAAGGCCATATGGGTATAACCGCGGAAACGCTGCAACACCTTATAATGGGTTATAGCGTTCCGTCCGCCTTCCACCACAGCCATTTTTTTGCGATCGGTTTTATGACGTGCAATCGGCTTATCGATGGTCCCGCTGTCCAATTTCGGGGATCCGACGACGATTGCCTCATACCCACGAAACGCGGTATGCGCCGCGATTTGTGCCGCAAGGCTTTGGTGTGCAGTGTCGTTTTTGGCCACAACCAGCAACCCGCTGGTATCTTTGTCGATCCGGTGTACAATGCCGGGACGCAGTTCGCCATTGATACCCGACAGGCTGGTACCGCAATGGAACATCAGTGCATTTACCAGAGTGCCGGACCAGTTTCCGGCAGCGGGATGAACGACCATCCCACGCGGTTTGTTGACGACAATGATGTCTGAATCCTCATATACAATATCCAGCGGAATATCCTCGGGGATCAGGTCTACCTCCCGCACTTCTGGAAGCTGGACCAGGATATCCTCTCCGCCCAACAGCTTATAATTCTTTTTTATCGCCTTGCCCGCAATGGTGACAGCCTGTTCCGCAAGCAGGTTCTGCACCGCAGAGCGGGTCAAACCTGGAATCTGTTCCGCCAAATAGCTGTCGATCCGCTGACCGGATTCCGTATCCGGTACGGATAATCGAATGTTATTCTCCATGCGCCTGCTCCGAAATTGTCTGTTTGTCCTCTTCCGCGGGCTTTGCAGCTTCTTCCGGCGGCTGTTCTTCTTTTTCTTTGTGCTGGAACATGACGTACAGGACGAAAAGCACGCCGCCCGTGCAAATAAAGATGTCCGCGACATTGAATACCGGAAAATGAATCAGGCGAAAATCGAATAAATCCACGACAAAACCGTGTATCACACGGTCGATCGCATTACCCACCGCACCCGCGGCAATCAGGACCAGTGACCATTCTCCAAGCTGCGTCTGCATCACTTTTTTTTGCAGCAGAACCAGAATGACCACGGTGATAACACAAGCCAGCGCAACAAAGATCCATCGGGAATCAAACTGGGAGAACAGGCTGAATGCGGCGCCTCGATTCTCCACATAGGTTAGATGGAATACGTCGCCGATAACCGGCAGGGTGCGCAGATCCTTCAGTTCATTCAGCGCCCAAGCCTTGACAAGCTGATCGATTTCGACCATAATCAGTGCCGCGAAGACAAATAATGGCATACATATTGACTCCTATCATAAAAAAGGGAACAGAAAATTCTGTTCCCTTTTCGCTTTCATTTAGCCGACAACCTCGGCGCAGCGCGCGCACAAGGCGGGATGCTTCGCGTTGGTACCGACGGACTGGGACTGCTTCCAGCAACGCAGGCACTTCTCACCTGCGGCGCGGCCGACTGCAATCTTCAGTCCAGGGAGGTATTCGCTCTCCATGCCGCTTCCCTCACCCGCGACAACAGCAAGCTCGGAAACAATGCACAGATCAGCCAAATCCTGGCCGCAGCCAGTGAGGAAAGACGCCGTATCCTGGTTTGCATACACGGTGACACTGGCCTCCAGCGGCTTGCCGATGACTTTTTCATTCCGAGCGCCTTCGAGCGCCTTGTTGACATCATCGCGGAATGCGGTCAGCTTGCTCCACTTTTCACAATCCTCCTCGCTGAACGCCAGGGAATCGTCTGCAGCAGGCATTTCATTGTATGCCACGTTGCGGACGTCGTCCTCCTCTGCGTGCGGCATAGCCTGCCAGATCTCGTCCGCAGTGAAGCACAGGATCGGGGAAAGCATGCGCACCAGCGCGCTGAGGATATTATACATCGCGGTCTGGGCCGAACGGCGGCTCAGACCCGTCGTATCATCACAATACAGGCGGTCCTTGATTACGTCCAGATAGAAATTGGACATATCAACAACGCAGAACTTATGGATTGCATGGAATACCGTATGGAACTCATAGGAATCGTATCCCTCGCGCACCTTGGCAACCAGCTCGTTCAGTTTCATCAGCGCCCACTTGTCAAGCTCCGGCAATTCCGCATACGCAACCCTATCGGTCTGGGGATTAAAGTCAAACAGATTGCCCAGAATATAACGCGCTGTGTTGCGGATTTTCAGGTAATTCTGTGACAAATGCCCCAGCATGTCCTTGGAAATACGCATATCCTGCCGGTAATCCGAGGACGCAACCCACAGGCGCATCACATCCGCGCCGTACTGTGCCAGAATATCATCCGGCGAAATGCCGTTGCCGCGCGATTTGGACATTTTCTGCCGTTCCTCGTCCACGATCATACCGTGGGTGATAACTGTCTTATACGGCGCTTTGCCCTGCGTGGCAATCGACGTCAGCATGGAAGACTGGAACCAGCCGCGGTACTGGTCGTTGCCCTCCAGATATACGTCCACCGGTGTCGTCTGATGCTCGCGGTTTTCAATGACTGCGCGCCAGGAGGAGCCGGAGTCAAACCAGACATCCATCGTATCGGTTTCTTTTTCAAAATCGCTGCAGCCGCACTCGCATTTGATATCCGGCGGCAGAATTTCAGACGCCTGCATATCGAACCAGGCGTTCGACCCCTTTTCGCGGAACAGATCCGCAACAAGCTGAATCGTCCGCTCGTTTACCAGCGGCTTGCCGCATTTTTTGCAGGTGAAGATCGGGATCGGCACGCCCCATACGCGCTGGCGGGAAATACACCAATCCGAACGCTCGCGGATCATGGAAGTCATGCGCTCTTCGCCCCAGGCCGGAATCCATTTGATCTGCTCGCATGCCTTGACCGCATCATCCTTGAGCGCATCCACCGAACAGAACCACTGCTCGGTCGTGCGGAAAATGATCGGGTTCTTGCAGCGCCAGCAGTGCGGATAGCTGTGTACAATCTCTTCGATTGCCAGCAGCGCGCCGCAGGACTTGAGATCTTCCAGAATGACCGGCGTGGACTTCTCATAATACAGATTCGCGTATTTTCCCGCGTCGGCGGTCGTCATCCCCTTGCCATCAACCGGTACAATGATCGGAATATCGTACTTCTGGCAGACGATGAAGTCGTCCGCGCCGAAGCCGGGCGCGGTATGAACGCAGCCGGTACCGGCGTCCAGCGTAACATGGTCGCCGCAGATCACGAGGCTCTCGCGGTCCATGATCGGGTGCTTGGTGCGCATCAGCTCCAAATCGGAGCCCAGCAGCGTACCCAACACTTCCCAGGAATCGATCTTGGCCGCTTTCATAACGGCTTCGACCAGTTCCTTGGCGAGCACATAAATATCGCCCGACGGAACCTTGACCAGATCATATTCAAACACCGGATTGACCGAGATCGCAAGGTTGCCCGGCAGCGTCCAGGTGGTGGTGGTCCAGATCACGAAATAGACATTTTCCAGCCCGCCGGTAATGGCGGCGATTTTGCCGCCCTTGTCGTCCGTTACATGGAACTTGACATAAATCGAGGAACAGGGCTCATCCTGATATTCGATTTCCGCTTCAGCCAGCGCAGTCTCATCGTGCGGACACCAGTAGACCGGCTTCATGCCCTTGTAGATATACCCGCGCTTTGCCATCTCGCCGAAAATCTCAATCTGGGCGGCTTCGTAATCATGTGTCAGCGTCAGGTACGGACGCTCCCAGTCGCCGATTACGCCCAGGCGCTTGAACTGCGTCCGCTGCGTGTTCACATGATTATGCGCAAATTCCTCGCATTTGGAACGGAATTCCGCAGTGGAAACCTTATCACGGTCCATGCCGTATGCCTTGATTGCCTGGCGCTCAATCGGGAGACCGTGCGTATCCCAGCCCGGGATATACGGCGCCTGATACCCCATCATATTGCGGGAGCGCACAATAAAATCCTTTAAGATCTTATTGAGCGCATGCCCCATATGCAGATTGCCATTGGCATAAGGAGGGCCGTCGTGCAGTACGAAAAGCGGCTTGCCTTCGTTCTTTTTCATCATCTCATGATAGATGTCCTGCTTTTCCCAGCCCTCTAAAAAGCCGGGTTCGCGCTTCGGCAAGCCGGCGCGCATCGGGAAATCGGTTTTGGGAAGATTGATCGTCTTATTGTAATCCTGCTGCATGTTGCAGTGTCAGTCCTTTCGCTTTTACTTTACTTCTTTCGGATCGTAATCCGCGCCAAATTTCAGCTCGCCAAAGTCAAATTTGCGTGTCGCATCCGCGATCGGCGCATCGGCCTTTTCCGGCGGAGCTGCTTCCGCACTGGATGGCGCCGCGGCAGCCTGCGGTGCTTTTTCCGGTGCCTGCTCGGCTGACGCCGGCTGCGGACGGACCAACTTTTCCCCCTTCGCCAGCTCTACAAGCGCCTTGGCCTGCGCCTGATAAACAGCGGAAACGCGCGCTATGAACTCGATAGTGTTCTTTTTTGCAGCCTCGAGCTTCTGCTCCTCAAGCTGTATCTCGTCCTGCGTGCTTTTCACCTTGTTTTCGGTTTCATTTTTGGCAGCGGAAACGATTTCCTCCGCTTCCTTTTTCGCCTTGTCAATCGTATCCTGCGCTATGGTCTGCGCGCTCATCAGCGCCCGGCGCATGCCGTCCTCCACACCGCGGTACTCCTCTATTTTATCGACGAGCACTTTCATTTTCGCTTTGAGTGCAGCGTTTTCCTTTTGCATGGAGGCGAATTCTTCAGCGACCCGCTCTAAGAACGTATCGACTGATTTCATGTCGTATCCGCCGAAAACCGCTTTTTCAAAACCAATTTCCTGAATTTCCTGCACCGTCATATAGTTTTCCTCCGTTATATTCTATATCCGCCGTTTTACGGGAAAATGGCCGGGCTTTGCCCGACCACTTCGCTTTCCCCATAAATTACAAGCTGTAAAGCAGCATCAAAACCAACTCAAGGGTAAAAAAAGCGAGCAAAAAAGCAATGTCAATCGGAACGTTTCGCAGCGACCGGACTCCGTCCAGCAAATGGCGGAACGGTAATACCAGCGGTTCTGTGACCGTATAAAGGAATTCATATATCTTTGAATCCCTGCCCTGAGCGAACCAAGACATAATCGCCCGCGCGAAAAGCAAAAATTCCAAGCATCGAACGATCGATGTGACAAAATTTAAAATAAAAAGATTTATCACAGCGGCCCAACCTTAAAAATACATGCCGCTGCTTTCCAGCTCATCGATCAGATCCCCCATGATATCGACGTTATAGGGCGTGATGATATATGTGCTGTTGGCAACTTTTTTTATTTTCCCCTCATTTGCGTATGCCACGCCGCTTAAAAAATCAACCAGACGACGGGCGACATCCTTATTGGTCTGCTCCAAATTGAGGACAACCGTGCGCTTATCTTTCAAATGGTCTGCGATCTCCGCCGCATTTTCAAAGCGGTCGGGCTTTACAAGAACAACAGCCAGTTGTGTCGTGGCGTTGATATTGACAACTTTATTGCTGCGGCGGGACG
The DNA here is from genome assembly GCF_054658635.1 of Agathobaculum sp. TL06. NCBI lineage: Bacteria > Bacillati > Bacillota > Clostridia > Eubacteriales > Butyricicoccaceae > Agathobaculum > Agathobaculum sp. TL06. Next base: position 99,339 of record NZ_BAAGGY010000001.1, on the reverse strand, counting down.
AAGCCGCGTCGGAAGCGATGCTGTCATAAGCGGAAGGCGAGCTGCCCATCACAGGCTCTTCGCTGCGCTTACGGGGCAGTTCCTCCTCGAACTCATCTTCGATTTCCTCGCCCTTTACCCAATCGATAAAGCCTTTGATCGAACCCATACCAAGTTCCTCCTTACGTTTTAAGGCGAGACGATCTGATAAGGCCGCGCGCCAAAGATCGCCGTGCCAATGCGAACCATATTCGCACCGCACGCAATCGCCGTTTCGAAGTCATTTGTCATACCCATAGACAAATAATCCATATTTACATTATCGTATTTTTTCGTCAAAATGTCAACAAATACTTGGTGCATTTCGGTGAAATAGCTCAAGTTTTTTGAGGTTTGGTCAGCAATCGGCGGAATCGCCATCAGGCCGCGGATGTGCAGCGACTTTTTTTCACACAATCTGGAAACCGCGTCATCCAGTTCCTCCAGCAGCAGGCCGCTTTTGGCAGCCTCTCTGCCAATATTGACCTCCAGAAGAATATCCTGCCGGACGCCGCGCTTTTCCGCTTCCTTAGCGATCGCCTCGCCAAGGCGCACCGACCCAACGGACTGGATCAGGGATACTTTGCCGATCAGATATTTGACTTTATTGGTCTGCAGCGTACCGATAAACTGCAGGTCAGCCCCCGCATAGGCATTCTGTTCGTATTTATCGAGCAGCTCCTGCACCCGATTTTCCCCACAGACGCGGATACCGCATGCAATGGCGGCGCGCACCCGTTCAGCGTCATTCATTTTGGACGCGGCAACCAAGACAATATCCTTTGGGTCGCGGCCAGCCTTTTCTGCTGCGGTGTCGATCCTTTCCTGTACGGCCTGTATCCGGCTGTAAAGCTCGCTTTTTTCCTGTTCTGTCATGTTCTCACCACCATATTATTTTGCAGATTTTTACCGCGGACAATGATTTGATCCTTTGCGACCAGCGCGCCCGCATCCGTTGCGCTCTGCTCCACAACATAGTAAGAATCTGTTTCGTACAATTTATGGATCGTTTTGAATTTTTCAACCGAGCCGCTTAAAATGTATACGCCGATTTCATTGCCATCCATGCGCACCGCCTGCTTGGGAACGCGCAGGCCGGTATAGGTGGCGATGATGATCTCTATCGGTTGGTTCCGCATGGAAACCATCTCACTGTCAAAGCTTGTCCCCTCCAGAACGACCAGAGCGGTTTCGCTGTTATGCTCCTTGATGATGGAGTATACCGATACCGGCGCTTCCATCGAGGCCTGTGTGAAGTTTACACGCAGGTTCTGCCCTTCTGTAAGCCGGTTCGCGTCCTCGGTGGAAACCTCTGAAACAAGATACCAGCTGAATCCCTGGATGATTTTCCCCATGGAAGAGGAATCCGCCTGTGCCTTTCCCTGCTGCGTCAGCTCGTGGAAGGTGTCGATTGTCAGCTCATCCAGCGCTTCCGGCGTCAGTGTTTGTTCATACCCATCCACATTATCCGAAAAATAGCCGGAAAACGGCGCCGTAAGCTGGCTTGTCCTGCCGGAAAGCTGTGCGTTCAGGCTGTTCCGTTCGGCTGCCAGGGCATCCCGCTCCGCAGTAATTGCAGCGGTATCGATATGCCCTGATTCCCGCCGGAGGGAAAGGGTGCGGAGGGAATCCGCAGAGGCGGACAGCGATATCCCCGAACCGCTGCGGACCTGGCCGGCCATCTGCTGCAGGGCAAGCGTGATCAACTGGTCGATCTTTGCCGAATCCGCTTTGTCGTTCGACGATTGCAGCGCAGCGTCCAAAAGCTCAATTTTATTTTCCAAAGGCTCCAGCTGCCGGCTGATGGCAAGCGCCGCTTCATCCGCATAGATGGTTGCGAGCGGCGCGTCCTTTTGGACGCGCTCCCCGCTGTAAACGATATGCTTGGCCGATTCCCCCGTCCGTCCCTCAATGGGCGCTTCATCGCGGAAAAACCAACCGACTGCGTTAAAGCTGTCATTGACCGAAACCTGAACGGCCGGCTCGGTTTCCAGCCCGCCGAAATAAGCGGAAAAGATTTCAAAAAACACATAGGCGATGATAACGGCGCCGACGATGACAAAGGCGAGCCGGTTTCCATAATTGCGGCGTTTCTTCTTTTTTCGCTGGGGGATTCTTTCTTCTTCCATGCTGAGCCCTCATATGTATTTATTCCGCCGGCAGGTGTTCCTCCCTCTGCGCAAACAGATCGACGCGCCGCTGCGGAATGATCGTTGATATCGCATGCTTATAGATCATCTGCTGTTTCCCATCGGTTTCCAGTATGACAATAAAATTATCAAATCCACGGATGATTCCGCGCATCTGAAAACCATTTGTCAGAAAAACCGTTATCGTTTGTCCCTGCTGGCGCAGCACGCTCAGCATCCTGTCCTGCAGATTGATTTCGTTTCGCACAATGATTCCTCCAATAATTTACATTTTCTGGTATCATTGTACACCGAGTTTTTGCAGATAATTTGTCGCATCCTGTAATACGGAAGCAAAGTCCTCGCTATTATTATAATAAATCCAGTGGATGTTGTCATCTCTTTTTAACCAGGTAAGTTGCCGTTTTGCATAATTCCGGCTGCGCTGCTTGAGGAGTGCGACGCATTCCTCGAGCGGTTGCAGCCCCTCCAGATACCCCAAAAGCTCTTTGTAGCCGATGGCCTGCGCGGCTGTTCCGGTCAGCGCGCCCTGCGTCCAGAGGCGTCGTGTTTCCTCCAACAGTCCGTCCGTCAGCATTTGATCGACGCGGCTGTCAATCCGCTGGTACAGCGTTTCACGCTTTGCCGGACAGACGCCGATCTTGACCGCCCGATACTTTGGCGCAGGCCGTTTATGCAGGCGGTTCAATTGCTGGATCGTCATGCCGGTCTGTTCGTACACCTCCAGCGCGCGGATCACGCGCTTGAGGTTATTGGGATGCAGCTTGCCCGCGCTTTCCGGATCGACCGCGGACAGGCAGGCATGTACCGCCGTGTTCCCCTGCTCCCGCGCCATCCTCTGATATTTTTCCCGCACGGAAAGGTCGGTTTCGTCGCCGGAAAAAGTGCTGCATTCTATCAGCGCGTCCATATACAGCCCCGTTCCGCCCGCAACAATCGGTATCCTGCCGCGCGCCAGAATGTCCTGTGCCGCCGCATCCGCCAATTCCACATAACGCGCAACGGAAAAAGGCTCGTCAGGCGCACAGATATCCAGCATGTGATGCGGAACGCCCTTCCGCTCCTCTGCGGTCGGCTTGGCCGTGCCGATGTCCATTCCCCGATATATCTGCATGGAATCGGCTGATATGATCTCGGTATGCAGTTGTTCTGCCAGCGCAACAGAAAGCGCTGTTTTGCCGCTCGCGGTAGGGCCGCAGATGCAGATCAGACGGTTTTCCATGGTTTTCTCCCTCATTGATTGACGCGCTTGAAGAGCTTATCCAATTCGTATTTCGTCAGCCGCACGGTGGTTGGGCGTCCGTGCGGGCAGGAGCGGATGTTTTCGTCTGCCAGAACACGGTCGCAGAGGTCTTGTAATTCCATCTGCGTCGTTGCCCTGCCGGCCTTGATCGCCGCCTTGCAGGCGACCGTATGGATCAGATCGTCCAGTTGGTCCGGCACGGTCGCGCGGCTGTTCATCGCCTTTTCAGCCAGCTCGCCGATCACGCTTTGCACATCTCCGCTGTCCAGATAGGCCGGTACACTGCGCACGGCAAAGCTGTTTTCACCGAACGGATCGATGGAAAACCCCGCTTTCCGGATATCGCCGAGCCGCGCCTGTATCGCCGCCGCTTCCTCTCCGGTCAGCTCCACGATTACCGGCGCAAGCAGCTCCTGCTGCGGCATATCGGTTTCTGCGCGCATTTTATTGAACAGGATGCGTTCATGCGCGGCATGCTTATCGATCAGAATCAATCCATCCTTGTCCTCCGCGATCAGATAGGTCTGGAAGCATTCTCCGATCACACGCGCGCCGGTGTCGAGCGGTTCAAGGCGCGGCGTTTGCGGCGCGGGAGCGGCGGACTGCTCCTGCGCTTCCGGACATGACGCGGCGGATTGAGCGGCAGGCGCAGGCTCCTTGACCGGATAGGGACGAAACGTGCGCTTCGGCGGGTCCCCCTCCCAGATGCGCGGCGCGGCGGCATAGCCGGTATGGGGACGCGGCTTCTGCGCGCGCGGCGGCACGGCAACCAGAAAATCCTCCAGCTCGGGCGGTTCTTCGGCAGCGGCCTTGGATGCGGGCGCAGCGGAAAAAGCGGGGGCCGGAACCGCGAACCGTTGCTGCTCCTGCGTCAAATGGTCCTCTCTTGGTCTGGCGGGGGCCTCCTTTTCCCTGTGTTCGAGCCGCGGCATATTGTCATTCGCCGCGATCGCGTTTTTACAGGCAATATAAACTGCCTCAAACACCGGCTTTTCCTGTGAAAACTTTACCTCAGTCTTGGCGGGATGGACGTTTACGTCCACCGCCGCGAGCGGCAGCTCGAGAAACACCGCGCCGGAGGGATATTTGCCGGTGATGATGGCGTTGCGATAGGCTTCCTCCAGCGCAGCCTGCATCAAGCGGCTTTTGACATAACGCCCATTGACAAAGAAATGCTGCATCGATCGGTTGGGTCGTCCTGCATGCGGCTTCACAATATAGCCGTATACGGTCATGCCGTTGCGTTCGGTTTTCGGCACCTCGATCATATTGGCGGTCATCTCCTTGCCGAATACAGAAAATACCGGCGCAAGGAGTTTACCTTTCCCGTCCGTGGAAAATACCTGCTTTCCGTCCCGAATCAGCGTAAAAGCGATTTCCGGATGGGAGAGCGCGGCATGCTGCACCACGCCAAGGATATAGCCCGCCTCGGTGAAATCCTTTTTGAGGAATTTCATGCGCGCGGGCGTGTTGTAAAACAGGTCGCGCACAACGATCGTTGTGCCTTCCGGACAGCCTGCTTCCTCGTTTGCCTGGATTTCCCCTGCTTCCAGATGCAGATGGCGGCCGGCGAGCGCGCCCCCCTGGCGGGTGAACAGGTCGATGCGCGTGACCGACGAGATCGCCGCGAGCGCCTCTCCGCGGAAGCCCAGCGTGCCGATTGCGGCCAAATCTTCCTCTGTTCGCAGCTTGCTGGTCGCATGTCGGCGGAATGCGATGGGGGCGTCCTCCGCCGACATGCCGCAGCCGTTATCCGCGATGCGCAAATAAGTGATGCCGCCGCTTTCGATTTCCACCGTAATGCGGGTCGAACCCGCGTCGATCGCGTTTTCGATCAGCTCCTTGGCGACGGAGGCCGGCCGTTCGACCACCTCGCCCGCCGCAATCAGGTCGGCCAGATGCGGGGATAATTCGTGGATAATTGCCATCGTTACTTCCTTTCAGGATACAGGTCAAGCATAATAATCAAAATCGCAACAGGCTCCCTGTCAAACCAGCTTTTTCAGCTCATACAGCGCGTTCAGTGCCTCGATGGGGGTCATCGTATCCACCTGAAGCGCGCGCAGCCGTTCGGCGACCGCGTTTCCGGAAAGGCTGTCCATTGTCATTTGCGGCACTTCGTCCTCTTCCACGACCGCGCGCAGCTCGATTTTGGGCATGGTCGCTTCCAGGTCCGCCAGCACGGCCTTGGCGCGCTTGATGACCGCGTTCGGAACGCCCGCGAGCTTGGCAACCTCGATGCCATAGCTGTCATCCGCGCCGCCGCGCACAATTTTGCGCAGGAATGTGATGTCATCGCCGCGCTTTTTGACCGCGATATTATAATTCTTGACGCCCTTCACCAATTCCTCGAGAACGGTCAGCTCATGGTAATGCGTGGCAAACAGGGCGCGCGCGCCCACCTTTTTCTTGTCAGCGACATATTCGATCACCGCGCGGGCGATGCTCATGCCGTCATAGGTCGAGGTGCCGCGGCCGATCTCGTCCAGAATCAGCAGGCTGGATTTGGTTGCATGCTTCAGGATATCCGCGACTTCGCTCATCTCGACCATAAAGGTGGACTGGCCGCTGGCCAGGTCGTCGGATGCGCCGACGCGCGTGAATACCCGATCGGCCACGCCGATATGCGCGGAGGAGGCAGGTACGAACGAGCCGATCTGCGCCATGATTGTAATCAGCGCGACCTGACGCATATAGGTCGATTTACCCGCCATGTTGGGGCCGGTGATGATGGCGACACGGTTTTCCCCGCTGTCCAGCACGGTATCATTGGGGATGAACAGGCTGTCCGCCAGCATTTTTTCCACCACCGGATGACGTCCGTCCCTGATCTCGATGCGGTCGGTAAAATCCACGACCGGACAGGTGTAGTTGTTGTCGCAGGCCACCTCCGCCAGCGCGCACAGCACATCGAGCGCAGCGACCGCCTGCGCGGTTTTCTGAACGCGATGCACCTCGGCGGCGATCTGTTCGCGGATCGTTACGAAGACCTCGTATTCCAGCGTTGTCAGCCGCTCCTGCGCGCCCAGCACGGTGCTTTCGAGCTGCTTGAGCTCCTCGGTGATATAGCGTTCGCCGTTGGCGAGCGTCTGCTTGCGGATATAATCCTCCGGCACAGCGTCCGCGTTGGATTTGCTGACCTCTATGTAATAGCCGAATACACGGTTATAGCCGATCTTGAGCTTGCTGATACCGGTCCTTTCGCGCTCGCGCTGCTCAATCGCCGCGATCTTCCCCTTGCCGCCCGAGGCGAGGTCGCGCAGATAATCGATTTCTTCATGGTAGCCGGCGCGGATCAGGCCGCCTTCGCGCAGCAGAATGGGAGGCTCGTCCACGATGGAGGCCTCGACCAGCGCGCGGATATCCTCCAGCAGGTCGATATTGGCCGTCAGCTCCCGCAGCATGGCCTGACCGAACAGCGCCGCCTGCTCCCTGATCGCAGGCAGGCACGCGATCGTGGACGAAAGCGCGCGCAGGTCGCGGCAGTTGGCCGTGCCATACGTCACGCGGCCGATCAGCCGCTCCATGTCGAACACCCTTTTGAGCGCGTCGCCCAGCGCCGTGCGGGCGATCACATCGTCACACAACGCCCCGACCGCCTGCTGGCGGCGCACGATTTGAAGCGGGTTGTACAGCGGCTTCTCCAACCATTGACGGATCAGGCGCGAGCCCATCGCGGTCCGTGTTTTATCAAGCACCCAGAGCAGCGTCCCTGTTTTTTCCTTGGTGCGCATGGTTTCGCAAAGCTCCAGATTGCGGCGCGCGATCATATCCAGTTCCATGTACTGCCCCTGGTGGTATACCTCCAGATGGTTGAGCGCGGCAAGGCTCGCCTGCTGGGTCTGCTCCAGATAGTCAAGCAGGCCGCCCAGACATTGTATGGTCCGCGGCAGGGCGGTCAGGCCCGCCGCGTCGAAATCCTCTATGCGAAAATAATGGGAGATGCGCTCGGAAGCGCGCTGCGCGTCAAAACAATCCTCCGGCATCGGCTCGACCAGCGCTTCCAGCCGTTCTTTCAAAAAGGATAGCAGCGTTGTGTCAGCCACTGCCATGCCGCCGACCAGCACCTCGCGCGGACCGAAGCGTCCCAGCTCGCTGAAAATATGCTGCCAGCTTTCCGAGCCGGTCGCGTAGACCTCTCCGGTCGTGATATCCGCAAAGCATACGCCAATACCGCCCTGTTCCGCGTAGATGCAGCCAAGGAAGTTGTTGCGGCTTTCATCCAGCATGGATGCTTCGACGACCGTACCCGGCGTCACCCTGCGGATAATCTCACGCTTGACCAGCCCTTTTGCCAGCTTGGGGTCCTCCATCTGTTCGCAAATGGCGATGCGGTATCCCTTTCGCACGAGCTTTGCGATGTACCCCTCCGCGCTGTGGTACGGCACGCCGCACATGGGCGCGCGCTCCTCCAGGCCGCAGTCACGGCCGGTCAGCGTCAGCTCCAGCTCGCGGGAGACCAGCTTGGCGTCGTCGAAAAACATCTCGTAAAAATCACCCAGACGGTAAAACAGGATGTAGTCTTTATTTTTGTTTTTGATTTCGAAATACTGCTTCATCATGGGCGTGAGTTCAGCCATTATCGTACCTCTTTCTACAATTTTCGCGCAAACAGGCAGCGAAGCGTTGTCTTTTCGATCTCAGCCTGGATAAATTCTCCGGTTTGGATACCGTCTCCGCGCACGCAAACGAGCAGGTTCCCCTCTGTGCGCGCGGTATAGGGATAGTCGGGGCCTTTGGCCATACCGTCCACCAGCAGACGAAGCCGCTTCCCCTGATAGGCAGCCTGCCGTTCCGCGACGATCCCGTCCTGCACGCGGAGCAACCGTTCAAAGCGCCGCTGCTTTTCCTCCGGCGTCGCCGGATCCTCGTACGAGGCCGCCGGCGTACCGCTTCTCGGGGAGTACAGGAAGGTGAAAAGCAGATCAAACCGCACCTCGCCAACCAGCGCAAGGGTCTGTGCAAAGTCCTGCTCGGTTTCACCTGGGAAGCCGACGATGATATCGCTCGAAAGGGTGATATCAGGCATTTTTTGCCGCGCGTCTCGGATCAGGGTACGATAGCTTTCGGCGGTGTAATGCCGGTTCATGCGGCGCAAAATCTCGTCGCTTCCCGACTGGAACGGCAGATGCAGCTGCTTTGCCACCTTTTCACAGTCCGCCATGGCGTCGAACAGCCTGGGGCTGGCATCCTTGGGATGGCTGGTCATGAACCGCAGCCAGAAATCGCCGGGTACGGCGTTCAGCCTTCGCAGCAGGCCGGCGAAATCGATATCCAGCCCCAGGTCCTTGCCATAGGAGTTGACGTTCTGGCCGAGCAGCGTGATCTCCTTGTAGCCTGCGGCGACCAGCTCGCGCAGCTCCCTTTCGATTTCTTCCGGCCGGCGGCTCCGTTCGCGGCCGCGGACATAAGGGACGATACAATAGGTGCAGAAGTTATTGCACCCGTACATGATGGACAGCCATGCTTTCGCGCCGCGTGCGCGCAGCACAGGCAGCCCCTCCGCGATATCGTCCTCCCCGCCGATATCGAACACGCGCTTTTTTTCCGTCAGCACGCGGTACAGCAGCGACGGGAACCGCCACAGCGCGTGCGTACCGAACAGCAGGCTGACCTGCGGATAGCTTTTTTTGATCTTTTCTACGTTTTTCTCCTGCTGCGCCATGCAGCCGCACAGGGCGATGATAACCTCCGGCCGGCGCTTTTTCAGGTGGCTGAGCGCGCCGATATTGCCGAACGCGCGGTCCTCCGCATGCTCGCGCACCGCGCAGGTGTTGAACAGGATAAAATCCGCCTCATCGGCGTTGTCGGTCATCTCGTAGCCCATTTCGTGCAGCATGCCGCGGATGCGCTCGGTGTCCGCCTCGTTCTGCTGGCAGCCAAAAGTGTGTGTATAGGCGCGCGGGCGCTTATCTCGGAGCAGCCCCGCCACCGCATCGATGTAGGTAAATTGTTTATCAAGCTGTTCTTCGGAAACAGTAACTGGAGCGGGCATTTTATGCCTCCTCTTATCGGAATGGGGTGCCGTCAGCCGTAAATACGTTCATGCGGTGGTATGCGCTGAACGGGATCTCGTACTGCGGCAGATACTGCCGGATCGCCCTTGTCAGGTATTCCGGACTCATGTTATTGTTTCCCGCGGCGGTGGTGACGACGGCGGTCACCTCGTCCCCGCTTTCGGAAATGGTTAAATCGCGCATCAGGTCCTTCATATTGACCGACTTTTCCCCGCGCTTGGAGCGCTTGACGATTTCGACCGACGGGCGGCAGAACAGCGCGCGCACCGCGTCGGCAAAGCCTACGGGCGCCGCGCCCTCAAAGCCCCAGGTGATGCGGTACTGCGACCATGCAATCGCGCCGACCTTCATTCCCCCGTCCTCGACGGGGTAAATCTCAATCGCGCGCAACCCCTCGGGAAACACGTCGTTGAGCGCTTCCACCGCGTTTTCCGGCACCGCTTCGGAGGTGATATTGAAATCCAGGAATTCACACTCGCCCGAATAGCCGGTCGAGAGCGGCAGAGCGACCGACACATAGGCGTGCTGGTTGAACCCCTCGGTAAACCACAGCGGCATCTGGCAGCGGGCCATCGCGCGCTGCATGGTGTGCATCAGATCGAGGTGGGAAATATACTTTGCCCGCCCCTCCTTGGCAAATTTCATTCTGGCCTTAAACACAGCACTTGCCTCCCTTCAGCAGGGCGTTCGCGCCGCAGCCCGCGCATTTGCGCATGCAGTCGGGCGTGACCGCCGCTTCGCGGGACAGCTCCCACTCGCGTTTGAGGTGCTCCTTGCGTGTGCCGCAGCCGATGTGGTCCCACGGGAACACCTCGTCCAGCGGGCGCTGGCGGGACGCGTAGAACGCCGGGTCAAGCCCGCAGTCAGCAAAGGCCTGCATCCATTTTTCAAAGTCAAAGCACTGGTCCCAGCCGTCCATCTTGCAGCCGCGCTGCCAGGCGAGGTAAATCGCCTTTCCCTGCCGTCGGTCGCCGCGGGCAATCACGCCCTCGAGCACCGAGGTCTCGGCGTCGTGCCAGTTGTAGGTGACGTTTTTGGTCTTCATGATGACCTTCATATGCGCCTGCTTCTCGCGGAACTGCTCGAGCGTATCCTGCGCGTCCCACTGGAACGGGGTCTGCGGTTTGGGTACAAAGCAGGAGGCTGAGGCTGTGATGCGCACGCCGCGCGCACGGTTATTGGTATTCATGCGCCAGCAGTAGGCCACCTTTTTGCAGATCTCTGCGATACCGTCCAGATCCTCATCAGTCTCGGTCGGCAGGCCGATCATGAAGTATAATTTCACATTGTTCCAGCCGCCCTGGAACGCGATCTCACACGCGTGCAGCACGTCCTCCTCGCGGATGTTCTTGTTGATCACGTCGCGCAGGCGCTGGGTGCCTGCCTCGCAGGCAAAGGTCAGGCCGCTTTTGCGCGTTTTCTGCACGCGCTGCATCAGTTCTGCGCTGAAGCTGTCCGCCCGCAGCGAGGGCAGCGACAGGCTGATGTGCCGCGGCTCACAGTAGTCGAGCATGCACTCGGTCAAGCCGGACAGGTCGCCGTAATCGCTGGTGGACAGCGAGGAGAGCGAAATCTCCTCGTAGCCCGAGTTTTTGAGCACGGCCTCAGCCTGCTTCAGCAGCACCTCCTTGGACTTGGTGCGCAGCGGCCGGTAGGTATGCCCTGCCTGGCAGAAGCGGCAGCCGCGCGGGCAGCCGCGGAACAGCTCGATCATCGCGCGGTCGAACACGATATCGGTCGAAGGAACGACAAAGGATTCCGGATAGTACATGGTGTCCAGATCTCTGACGATACGCTTCTGCACCAGCGCGGGCGCGCCGTGCGTGGGCGTAACGCGGTCGATGGTGCCGTCCTCGTGGTAAGCGACCTCGTATAGCGAGGGAACGTACATGCCCTCGATCTGTGCCGCATGAATCAGGAAGGCCTGCTTGGTCCAGCCCTCGCGCTTGGCCCTGCGGTACAGATCGGTGAACTCAAGCATGATCTCCTCGCCGTCGCCGATCATGAAAAGGTCGACAAAATCCGCGAGCGGCTCCGGATTGTAAGCGCACGGCCCGCCGCAGGCGACCATATGTTTCAGCTCCGTGCGGTCTTTTGCCAGCACCGGCACACCGCCGAGGTCGAGCATATTCAAAATATTGGTAAAGGACAGCTCATATTGCAGGGTGAACGCGATGATATCAAATTCATAAAGCGGGTCGCCGCTTTCCAGGCCGTAAAGCGGGATGTCCGCCTGCCGCATTTCCTCCTCCATGTCGATCCACGGCGCGCAGACGCGCTCGCACCAGATGCCCTTCTGGTCGTTGAGCAGACCGTACAGAATGCGGGAACCCAGGTGAGACATGGCGACTTCATAGGTGTCCGGAAAACAGAAAGCAAACCTGAGGTCTACGTCCTTTTTATTTTTCATCACTGATCCCCATTCGCCGCCGACGTAGCGCGCCGGCTTCTGTACGCGGGACAGGATGGCTTCCATCTTTTTGTGCAAGTCGTTTTCCTCCAAAACAAGATACAGAATTAGTATAACATAAATCGAGCAAAAAGACCACACCATCTTGAATCTGGCATGGTCTTTTTCTTTATTTGATGCCCAAAATGCGGGCCGCATTGAGTACGGTCAGGATAGTAAGCAGAACATCCGCCGCGATTGCCTGCCACATGCTTGTCACACCCAGGATGGTGAGCAGGACCAGGATCACCTTGATCGCCAGCACCAGCACCATGTTCTGCAGCGCGATATTGTGTGTTCTGCGGCAGACCCGCATGGCGTCGGACAGACGGGTCAGGCTGTTGGTCATAATCAGCACATTGGCGGCGTCCGCGGATTCCTGTGATCCGGCTACGCCCATCGCCACACCGACGTCCGCCAGCTTCAGTTCCTCGATATCGTTTACGCCGTCACCCACATAAGCCGCCGTACCGTCCGTTGGGATCGTGCGGAGCAGGAATTCCATTTTCGACGCCTTTTCCTCGGGCAGCAGGCCATAGTGGACCGTATCGATTCCAACCGCGTCCGCGGTCTGCTGGGTGGGCAGCTCGGTATCGCCGGTCAAAATGACCGTGCGCAGAACCCCTTGGCTCTTGAGACCGGAAACCGCCTCCGCCGCTTCCGGACGGACAGTATCCTCAAGCACGATCGCGCCGGCATAATCGCCTTCATAGGCAACATAAACGGCCGTGCCGCGGATATCCGGCACGCCCTTTACGCCGCGCGATACCATCAGCCGGCGGTTGCCGACAAGCAGATTCCGGTTGCCGATGCGCGCGCGCACGCCCCGTCCCGGGAACTCCTCAAATTCGCTGATCTTCTGCGGCGCGCTCTGATAAGCGGAAACAACCGCGCGGGCGACCGGATGCCTGGAGAGCTGCTCCGCAGCGGCGGCCAGCGCAAGGATGCTTTCCTGGTTAAAATCTTGTGTTCCGTGGATTTCCTTGACGCGCAGGTTCCCTTCGGTCAAGGTGCCGGTTTTATCGAAAACGACCATGCGCAGCTCGGCCATTTTCTCTACCGCTTCACTGCCCTTGACATGGATGCCCTTTTGCGACAGGCGGCCGCTCCCCCCCATAAAGCTGAGCGGGACCGAAATTACCAGCGCGGTCGGGCAGCATACCACGAGAATTGTCAGCGCGCGGTAGACCCAATTCTGCATTGGCGTGCTGGAATTGAAAAGCGGCGGGATGACCGAAAGGAGTATCGCCAAAACGACAATGACCGGAATAAAGCGCGACGCGCCGTGCATCACACTGTCCTCCAGAGAGGCTTTCCGGCCCGCGCCCTCCTCCTGCACGCGCATGATCTGGCTGACCGCGCAGTCCTCAAATTTTGCGGTCGCCCGCAGCAGCAGCAAAGAACCGGTATACAGGCTGCCTGCCAGCACCTTGGCGTTTTTGACCACCGCTACCGGCTCGCTGTCGCCGGTCAGGACCGTATCATCCACTGTGCCTTCGCCGCGCAATACAATGCCGTCAATCGGGATGCGCTCGCCCGTCCGGACCAGAACAAAGTCGTCCACACGGACCTCGGCGGGCGTGACCTGCCGTTCTTCTCCCTGCATATTGACGACCGACGCCCGTTCTGGGATGAAATCAACCTGTTGGGAAAGCGACTTGTGCGTGGAACTGAGCACCAGATCGCTGATCATTTTGCCTACGCCGTGCAGGATCAGGACCACGCTCGCTTCCGCGTGCAGCCCAAGCAGGAACGCACCGAACGAAGAAACCAGGATCAGCAGGTATTCGTCAAAATATTTCCCATGGGTAAAGTTGCGCGCCACATTCGCGGCGATCGGCAGGACTGTGATCAGATAGGCGATCAGATACAGGATGAACGCAACCGTATCGCTGGTACGCTGCAAAAGCAGGCCGAGCAGCAGGAAAACCACCGCCACCGCCAAACGGACCGACGTAAAGCGAACATCCATCATGGACATGGGCTGATACGGCTCCGCGCCGCCGCGCCGCGCGTTCTCCCTGCGCAGGCGGGTCTGCTCCCGCCGCCGCATTCGGGCGTGATACCTTGCGCGTTCGATGAAAGACATACCCTCTGTCTCATCTGGCTGCTCGGGTTCATTTTGCACCAGAGCAAGGTTTTCATCCAGCGGAGGAAGATCTTCGGCATGCTCCTCTTCAGCCGTTTCCCCCTCGGTTTCGGGCAGTTCCTCCTCTTCTGCAGCTTCCGGCTGCCCTTCCTCGTCAGGGACGTCCTCTTCCGCTGCCGGCTGCTCCTCGTCCTGCGGCAGTTCTTCCTGCGGCGCCGCATCTGTTTCTTCCTCTGCTTCCTGCGGAGGAACCTGCGCGGGCGCGGAACCGGCATTCGGCGCCGCTGACAGCGGCTCTACCGGAAGCTCTGGAAAATCAGAAGCGCTTTCTTCAAGATCGGACAAAATATTTTCCACAAAATCGTCGGAAAAAGCGATCGGCCCTGCGGAAACCTGCGCCAGAAGATCTTCCGGCGCGCCCATATTCTGCGGCGTTTGCCCTTCTTCACGATTTCCGGCCGGCTGCTCCTCCGGCCGGTTTTTCTTTTCGTCCATCGTCTATCCCTCCTGTACATGCGCGATGCCCTGTGCCAAAATTGTCTGGATGTGGTCATCGCACAGCGCATAATACACGGTTTTTCCATCTTTCCGGCTCTTTACCAGACGTGCCTGCTTCAAAAAGCGGAGCTGGTGGGAAATCGCGGATTGGCTCATCCCCAGCAGCGACGCAATATCACAGACGCATAATTCCTCTATTGCCAGAGCGGTCAGGATGCGCAGCCGTGTTTTATCGGAAAACGCCTTAAAAAAATCTGAAGCGGCCGATGTGATCTCATCCCCCGGCATCGTGCTGCGCGCCTGCCGCACGGCATCCGTATGGACGATATGCTCCTCGCAGCATTCCACCTCGGTTTGATTCTTTCTGACTGCCAACAAAACCCCTCCCGAGACACATAAGTACCTATTAAAGTATAGTATCATTCAAACGCCAATCTGTCAAGAATGCAGCAAAAAACCAGCCCGCCGGAGCATATCCGGCAGGCTGGCCGCCACGGCTTACTTTTCGGTTTTCGGATCGGTCATAACTTCCTTAAATGAGGTTGCCAATCCCGCAAGGCTCTGTATTTCACTCGGAATAATGATTTTTGTCGCCTTGCCGTCCGCTGCGTTGCTGAACGCTTCCAGCGATTTCAGCTTGATGACCTGCTCGGTCGGAGCAGCGTTGTTCAGGAGTGAAATCGAATCAGCCAGCGCTTTTTGCACGGTCAGCAGTGCTTCCGCCTCGCCTTCCGCTTCCTTGATTTTTGCCAGGCGGTTGGCTTCCGCCGCCAGGACGGTCGCTTCCTTTTCGCCTTCCGCTACCAGAATAGCGGACTGCTTTTTGCCTTCCGCCACCAGGATGGATTCGCGGCGCTCGCGTTCGGCCTTCATCTGCTTTTCCATGGATTCCTGAATCGCCGCCGGCGGGATGATGTTCTTCAGCTCCACACGGTTGACCTTGATGCCCCACGCATCGGTAGCCTCGTCAAGAATCGCGCGCATTTTGGTATTGATGATGTCGCGGCTGGTCAGTGTCTGGTCCAGTTCCAAATCGCCGATAATATTGCGGAGCGTCGTTGCCGTCAGGTTTTCGATCGCCGCCATCGGGCTTTCGATACCGTATGTGAACATCTTCGGGTCCGTGATCTGGAAATAGACGACAGTATCGATCTGCATGGTTACGTTATCCTTCGTGATCACAGGCTGCGGCGGAAAATCGACAACCTGCTCCTTGAGCGTCACCTTGCGGGCAATCCGCTCAAAAAGCGGCACCTTAAAGTGCAGGCCTGTGCTCCATGTGCCGCGGTATGTGCCAAGCCGCTCCACGATAAAGGCTTTCGCCTGCGGTACAATAACAATATTGCTGCCCAGAAAAACAATCAGCAGGATCGCTAAAACAATCCAAATCATCGGAACTAAATAAGGCATAGTGTTCTCCTTTACTCAACTGAATCTTTATCCAACCTTTTTACAATCACCTTGACGCCGCGGATTTCCAAAATTTCGACCATTGCGCCCTGCGGGACAAGGGAGTCATCCGCGCTGCGTGCAGTCCATATATTTCCCGATATACGGACCGCGCCGGTTTCGCGGATATTGTCAATCCCCTCCGTTACGATAGCGGATTGACCAATGATGCGGTCTGCATTGGTCGCTTCCTTTTTGGTCTTGAGAAAGCGCCGGCAAAACGGGCGAACCAACAAAAGCAAAGCCGCGGAGAACAAAACGAAGATGACCAGCTGAGCGGACACCTCCAGCCCGATACTCGCGGCGATCAACGCTGCAACGCCGCCGACTGCAAACCAGATTGCCGACAGGTCCAGCGAAAAAGCTTCGACCGCAACGCCGATGATGATAACAGCCACCCAAATATAGAGGCTGTCAACGCCAAAAATCATATTTACTATCCCCTCCTTTGCTCCAGTATATCATGACCGGCTGTAAAAGTACAGCAAAAAACAAATGAGGGTCGTGTCCGTGCTTATGAAAAAAATACTCCGACCTAATTGTCGGAGTATTTTTTTTTCTTTTCAACCGAATGGGAATTTGGATTAATACATGCCGCCCATATCCGGTGCAGCCGGAGCCGGAGCTACAGGTTCCTTCTTATCCGCAACCAGGCTCTCGGTGGTCAGCACCATGGAAGCCACGGACGCCGCGTTCTGCAGCGCAGAGCGGTTAACTTTGGTCGGGTCGACAATACCATTGGTAATCATATCGCCATAGGTCTCGGTCGCCGCGTCAAAGCCATAGCCGACCTTGCCGGAATTCTTCACCTTATCGACAACGATTGCGCCTTCAATGCCCGCGTTGATCGCGATCTGCGCCATCGGCGCCTCAAGGCCGCGCGCAACGATCTGCATGCCGGTCTTTTCATCGCCCTCGGCGGTCTCGGCCAGTGCCTCGACTGCTGCGATCGCATTGACATACGCAACGCCGCCGCCGGCTACGATGCCTTCCTCAACAGCCGCGCGGGTCGCGTTGAGGGCGTCCTCGATGCGCAGCTTCTTCTCTTTCATCTCCGTCTCGGTAGCAGCGCCGACCTTGATGACCGCTACGCCGCCCGCCAGCTTAGCCAGGCGCTCCTGCAGCTTCTCACGGTCAAAGTCGGAAGTCGTGCGCTCGATCGCACCGCGGATCTCGGCTACGCGGTTGGCGATATCCTGCTTGTCGCCCGCGCCATCCACAATCGTGGTGGTTTCCTTGGTGACCTTGATCTGACGCGCAGAACCCAGCATATCCATGGTGGCGTCCTTAAGCTCGATGCCGATCTCCTCGGAGATCACCGTGCCGCCGGTCAGGATCGCGATATCACGCAGCATATCCTTGCGGCGGTCACCGAAGCCCGGCGCCTTGACCGCAACACAGGTGAAGGTGCCGCGCAGGCGGTTAACGATCAGGGTGGACAGCGCCTCGCCCTCGATATCCTCGGCAATGAGCAGCAGCTTCTTGCCGGACTTAACGACCTGCTCCAGAATCGGCAGCAGCTCCTGGATATTGGACAGCTTCTTGTCCGTAATCAGGACCAACGCGTCGTCCAGATTCGCTTCCATCTTCTCGGTATCCGTACACATATAGGGGGTGACATAGCCGCGGTCAAACTGCATGCCCTCGACAACCTCGGAATAGGTCTCCGCAGTCTTGGACTCTTCCACCGTGATTACGCCGTCGGTCGAAACCTTTTCCATCGCCTCCGCGATCAGCTGGCCGATCTCGTCATCGCTGGAAGAAATCGCACCGACGCGGGCGATATCGTTGGAGCCGTCAACCGCCTTGGAATTCTTGGCGATCGCTTCTACCGCCGCATTGACCGCCTTGGAAATGCCGCGGCGCATGACCATCGGGTTCGCGCCCGCAGCCACGTTCTTCAGACCCTCGCGCACGAACGCCTGCGCGAGCACGGTCGCGGTGGTGGTGCCGTCGCCCGCCACGTCGTTGGTCTTGGTCGCAACTTCCTTCACAAGCTGCGCGCCCATGTTCTCATAGGGATCGTCAAGCTCGATCTCCTTGGCGATGGTGACGCCGTCGTTGGTGATCAGCGGCGCGCCGTACTTCTTGTCCAGAACAACATTGCGGCCCTTCGGACCGATCGTAACCTTAACGGTATCGGCGAGCTGATCGATGCCGCGCTGCAGCGCCTTGCGCGCGTCCTCGCCGTAAATAAGCTGTTTCGCCATGATAAATTACCTCCTCAAATTACTCTACGATTGCAAGAATATCGCCCTGGCGAACGATGATGTAGGTTTCGCCGTCCAGCTTGACCTCTGTGCCGGTGTACTTGCTGGTAATGACCTTCTGGCCCTTCTGGACCTCCATCTTGATCTCCTTACCATCGACAACGCCGCCCGGGCCGACCTCGATGATTTCAGCGACCTGCGGCTTTTCCTGCGCAGACGCGGTGAGGATGATGCCGCTGGCAGTGGTCTCCTCCGCCTCGATCATCTTGATAACAACACGATCAGAAAGGGGCTTGAGTTTCATAACGGGTTCCTCCTATGAAAATTAAAGTTGACTGAATCAGGGTTTAGCACTCTTTTGTCCTGAGTGCTAACTCGATTATTATATTACATCAACTCTTTTCGTTGTGCAAGAGTTTTTTTGGAAAAACAGGCATAAAATTTATGAATTTTTTGTGAATCACTTTGACGCGTTTTCCCGTTTTTTAGCAGACGGATGTATCGAGTGCTTAAAGTACATATGAAGCTCGCATTTGATCATGCCGTTATACAGCTTCCGCCTTTTATCCGCCGGCCGGCCGTAGCAGC
This sequence comes from Agathobaculum sp. TL06, assembly GCF_054658635.1. Taxonomy (NCBI): domain Bacteria; kingdom Bacillati; phylum Bacillota; class Clostridia; order Eubacteriales; family Butyricicoccaceae; genus Agathobaculum; species Agathobaculum sp. TL06. The sequence goes on along the minus strand of NZ_BAAGGY010000001.1, from coordinate 80,628 downwards.
GCTCAAACAGCGGGTCCGAGCTTAGAAGATACTGCTTCATCGGTGATTTCCCTGCTGCGCGTCCGAACGCACGGTAGAGCGCTTCCGCCTGCTGCACATCGAGCAGCCGTTCGCCATATGGGGGATTGGCAAACACCACCCCTTCCCCGCTGTAATCGCGCTGCACAGCATCCGCCCGCTCAAAAAATACCGTACCCGCAACGCCCGCTTTCCGTGCGTTCTCCATGGAAAGCTGGACGCATGCCGGATCGATATCGCTTCCAACAATCGAAAACCGCGCGCCGCCATCCGTCAGGTCGATGGCCGCTTCGCGCGCCAGCCGCCAGGCGTCTGCGTCAAGGCAGTTCCATTTTTCCGCCTCAAACGACCGAAGCAGCCCGGGCGCGCGCCGCTGGGCGATCATCGCCGCTTCAATCGCAATCGTTCCCGAACCGCAGAATGGATCCAGCAGCGGTTCCCGCCCGCGCCAACGTGCCAGCTTGACCATGGCCGCCGCGAGCGTCTCCCGCAGCGGGGCGGCGTTGCTGTTTGCGCGGTATCCGCGCTTATGCAGCCCCATGCCGGAGGTATCCAGAAACACCTCCGCCGTATCGCGCATAATGGAAAACTGTATCTGATATTTCGCGCCGGTTTCCTCGAACCAGGATAGGCCGTAGGCATGTCCCAACCGTTCCACCACCGCTTTTTTCACGATCCGTTGGCAGTCCGGTATGGAGTGGAGCGCCGAATCCAGGCTGTACCCCTTGACGGGAAAGGCCCCGTCCCTTGGAATGAACTGCTCCCAGGGCAGCGCGCGCACGCCCTCGAACAGCGCGTCGAAGCTTCTCGCAGGAAACACGCCGAGACGGATCAGGACGCGCTCCGCGCAGCGCAGGTTCAGATTGGCCCATGCGAGCGTATTTTCATCTCCCGCAAATAAAACCCTGCCGTTCTCGGCATGCACCTCCTCCAGCTTTCCCCCGAACCGCAGCTCGTCCGCGACGATCCCTTCCAGCCCAAACAGCGTCGGGCAGCACATGGTCAGTTCCATTCGATTCCCTCTTTTCTTCCGAAAAAAAGCTCCTGCCGCTGCCGGGCAGGAGCCGTTCTGTTGTACTTAATCTTATCCGTTCAGGGGCATTTTGTCAAGGCTGTCACCACATACAAAGGCGCGGCAGCTGCGGCTTTTCGATTCTGCGGGACAGATATCGGAGCAGCCGTATCCCCAGCAGCCGCAGCATAACGACATACAGAAGCCCCGCGCCGCACACGGTCACAGCCAGCGCAGCGATATCGTTCGCCAGATACGCTTGCAGGACGGAATAGAAAACCCGTGTCCAGCCAAACAGGGTAGCGCCGCATAACAGCGGCACCCCAAAGCGGCGCAGCGGCCGAACCGCAAAGCCGGTATGCCGCTGCAGGATGCAGAAATTGATCAGGAACGCCCCTGCGCTGGTCAGCAGCATAGCGAGCAGATAACCGTATATGCCGAGCGTCGGCCGTGCGCACCAGCGATACATCAGGCAGAGCTGGACCAGCTCCGCGCTGACTGCCGTGACCACATTCAAATGCTGCAGTCCGAGCGCGTTCAACAGGCTGCCGGACGACATCTGATAGTAACTGACGATTGCGACCGCCCCCAGCAGAGCCACATAACCGGCCGTCAACGGCTGGCCAAAGAAGAACTCGCTCAACTGCGGCGCGAGCGGAACCAGCACCGCTGTAGCAGGCAGCGCGATCAGGCCGACGGTGGAAACCGACCTGCCGATCAGCGCCTGTACGCGCCTGGTATTTCCAACCGCCTGCGCTGCGGTGACCGCCGGAAGCAGAGCAGTGCAGACCGAGCTGACCAGCGCCACCGGAAGCAGCAGCAGGGGCATCGCCATGCCGGAGATCACGCCGAGCGCCGAGAGCGCCTGTTCATAGGTCAGGCCGGCCACCATCAGCCGCTGCGGCAGCAGGACCGAGCCGGCCGAGCTGATGATATTGCCGATCAGAGCCGATGCGGAGAGCGGCAGCGCGATAAAGAAAAACTGCTTGCCCGTCGCGGCGTCCAGCCTTCCGGCGCGCTGCCCGGCCGCTATGTTTTTTCGGAACAGGCGGGTCAGGAACAGGGCGCTGAACACCTCGCTCACCACCATGCCGGCAAAAATCAGCATGGCGATCGTTCCGTAATCCTCTCCCTGATATTCATACAGCAGGATGCCGACCGAAAGGATCCGGATCAGCTGCTCCCCGACCTCGGAGTAGGCGGTAAACTGCATTTGCTCCAGGCCGATAAACAGGGACTTGAAGATATTTTCCACACCGGTCAGCGCGAGGCACAAAAGAACGAACGGGAACGCCTTGGCACACCGGATATCCCCCAGCCATCCGGCCGCAATCCGGTTTCCGAAAAGCAGGACAACCGCCGCGCAGAGCGCGCACAGGGTAAAAAAAACCGTGAACGCCAGCCGGAGGACCGCACCGATTTTTCCGCGCTCCCCCCTTGCCTCACTGGCCGCGCTCAGACGGGAGCAGGCCATGGTCACGCCGGAAAGGCAGCCGGCATTGAGCACCAGATAGGCGGAATTGACCAAGCGGTAGACGCCAAGCCCCTCCGCGCCGGCAAAGTGGCTGAGGATAACGCGATAAAGGAATCCCAGCGCCTGCAGCGCCAAATTGCCGCAGGCAAGGATTCCGGCTGCATATAGAATCGTTTTTTTCTGAATCCGCACGGCATGACCCCATTTCACTTTAAGGCTATGCCGCGCTATGCGTGGATATGAAAGAAAAGGCCTTCTCCGCGCGGGAGAAGGCCCTGTACACTTATATCCTTTTGCTCATTTTTTCGCTGTATTCCGCGCGGAACGCCGCAAATGTACCCTGATCGAGCGCATCACGGATCTCCTGCATCAAATGGTTATAGAACCACAGGTTATGCATGACCAGCAGACGCTGGGACAGCATTTCACCGCTCTTGAGCAGGTGGCGGAGATAGGCGCGGCTGAATCTCTGGCAGGTCGGGCAGCCGCAGCCCTCCTCGATCGGCCGGTCATCCGTCTGATATTTTGCGTTCATAATGTTCAAAATACCATTATGCGTGAACAGATGCCCGTGCCGTGCATTTCTGGTCGGCATAACGCAGTCAAAGAAATCGACGCCGCGCGCCACACTTTCAATGATGTTGGACGGTGTGCCGACCCCCATCAGATAGCGCGGCTTGTTTTCCGGCGCATGCGGCAGCACCACATCCAGGATGTGATACATGACCTCGGTGCTTTCGCCCACCGCAAGGCCGCCAATCGCATAGCCGGGCAGGTCAAGCTCCGCAATCGCCTGCATATGCTCGATGCGCAGGTCGTCATAGGTGCCGCCCTGATTGATGCCGAACAGCATCTGCTGCGGATTTACCGTATCCGGCAGGCTGTTGAGCCGCACAAGCTCTGCCTTACAGCGCCGCAGCCAGCGGGTTGTCCGGTCGATCGAGTCCTTAACGTATTCACGCGGCGCCGGATTTTCAATGCATTCATCAAACGCCATTGCGATATCCGAGCCGAGGTTCGACTGGATCCGCATGCTTTCCTCCGGTCCCATAAAAATCTTGCGCCCATCGACATGCGAATGGAACGTCACGCCCTCTTCCTTGATTTTGCGCAGCGTGGCCAGAGAGAACACCTGAAAGCCGCCGGAATCGGTCAGCATGGGGCCGTCCCAACGCATAAAGCGGTGCAGTCCGCCCATTTGCTTGACGATCTGATCCCCCGGCCGCACATGCAGATGATAGGTGTTGGACAGTTCGATTTGACATCCGAGCGCTTTCAGGTCAAACGCATCAACCGCGCCCTTGATCGCGCCGGCCGTTCCGACATTTTGGAACACCGGCGTCTGCACAACACCGTGGGCGGTGCAAAATTCCCCTCTTCGGGCGTATCCCTCTGTTTTGAGCAGGTTAAAAGTTCCTATTTTCATAATTCCCTCATTACTTTTCAAGCAGTGGGTCTATTTTACCACAAACCGCCAGCCGTTTCAATGTTGCGCCGGCAAATAATTCGTTTTTCCTCTCTGAATGGCTGCTTTGCCGCCTCAAACACGACGCTTTGACAAAATTCTATCAGAATTGTATACTATAGCAATTCCAGGATATTTGATGGGCAGCTTTTTGTTAGGTATTGTTTGCGTTTTGACTTGTTTTTTTCATCCGCAACCCATACAATTACAGTAACAGCAGTTACTTCAGGCTTACCAAAGGAGAATGCTTATGGAGCGCTTTACAGGCTATGTCGGTACCTACCATTCCAGCCGCTCGCAGGGGATTTACCGCTTTTACCTGGACGCCGAATCCGGTGAATTGACGGGAGCGGACTGCGTTTTGGACGTGCCTGACTCCAAATACCTCGCCATACGCCAGGACGGTTTGCTGGCGTCGGTCGTAGGGCGTGCAGGCAAGGCCGGACTCTTTGTGGCGGACCTGCGCCAGTCCGCCCACCCCTTTCAGACGGAAGTGCTTACCGAAGAAAGCGCGGGCTGCCATGCGGCGTTCTATCAGACGTATGGGTATACCGCCAATTTTCACGCCGGAACGGTCTCTTTTTACCGGATTGCTGATAAGAGGCCGTTTTTTCAGCACACAATACCCATAGCGTCCGGCGCGGGCTGCCATCAGGTCCTCTTTCACGCGGATACGCTGCTGGTTCCCTGTATGGAACTGGACGAGATCCGCATGTTCCATATCCCCGATCACACCCCCTGCGGTACGATCCTCTTTCCGCAGGGCAGCGGCCCGCGGCACGCCGTTTTGGACGAAGCATCCCAAGCCCTGTATGTAGCCGCCCAAAAGGATAATTCCCTTTACTGCTTCCATATCTGCGGAAACGGAGAATTCCGCTTATTCCAGCGTGTCCCGCTGCTGGCCTCCCCCGACCCCGCGCGAGACGAAGCCGCCGCGATCCGTCTTTCACCGGACCGCCGTTTCCTGTATATCTCGGTGCGCGGCGCAGACCAGATCGTCGTTTTGGAGCGAAGGGACGGCAAACTGCAGGTCATTCAGCGCATTCCCTCCGGAGGCGAACATCCGCGTGATATCGCCCTCTCACCGGACGGACGCTGGCTGCTTGCGGCAAACCGCTTTTCCGGCGATCTGGTCAGCTTCCCGCGCGACTCCGCCACCGGCCGTCTCGGCGCGGCCCGCGGCCGTACAATCATCCACCAGGGCGTCAGTATTGTTTTTGACGCCCAAGAAAGAAAGGAACATGAAAAATGAAGCTTTGTGATATCGGCATCATCGGACTTTCCGTTATGGGCCGCAGTCTTGCGCTCAATATGGCTGACCACGGCTTTTGCGTTGCCGGCTATAACCGCAGCCGTTCGGTTACGGAAGCGGTGGTGCAGGAACACCCGCATCCCAACCTTATGCCGTTTTATACGCTGGAATCGTTCGTCTCCGCCCTCAAGCGGCCGCGCCGCGTCATGCTGATGATCCAGGCGGGCGCGCCGGTCGACGCTGTGATCGATCAGCTTCTCCCCCTGCTGGACGCCGGCGATATCCTTCTTGACGGGGGGAATTCCTTTTTTGAAGACACCCGCCGAAGAAGCCGGATGCTTTCCGAAAAAGGCATCCAATACTTCGGCGTCGGCATTTCCGGCGGCGAGGAGGGCGCCCGCCGCGGCCCCTCCATCATGCCGGGCGGCAATGCGGACGCGTATCCCGCGGTGCAGCCTATTCTCGAAGCTATCGCGGCGACTGCGGAGCAAATGCCCTGCTGTGCCTATATCGGACCGGACGGTGCCGGACATTATGTGAAAATGGTCCACAACGGCATCGAATATGCCGATATGCAGCTTATCGCGGAAAGCTATCTGCTGCTCAAATATTGCGGCGGTTTTTCCAACGCTGCGCTTGCAGAGCTGTATGCGGACTGGAATCAGGCGGAGCTGAAAAGCTTTCTGGTCGGCATCACTGCGGACATTTTTCGGGAGCGGGACGACCTTGCGGACGGCGACCTGATCGACCATATTCTTGACAGCGCGGCCCAAAAAGGCACCGGACGCTGGACAAGTATAGAATCGCTTCGCCAAGGCGTGGATGTTTCCATGATTACAGCGGCGGCAGGCGCGCGCGTCATGTCCAATGCGCTGGAAATCCGCAAAAAGGCGGCCGGCCTGCTTGAGGTGGACGCAGTTCCTCCGGTGCAGGACCGCAAAGCCTTTGCCGAACAGGTCCGCCGCGCGCTTTATGCCGCGAAGATCGTCGCTTACACCCAGGGCTTTTCGCTGCTGCGGGACGCTTCCGAACGCTATCACTGGTCGCTTGACCTCGGAACGATCGCCGCTATTTTCCGTGCCGGCTGCATCATTCAGGCGGACTTTCTGAACGATATCACCGCCGCGTTCCGGCGCGATCCGCTGCTCGAAAACCTGCTGCTCGACCGCTTTTTCCACGAAAAAATTGCCGCAAACCATCAAAGCCTGCGCAGTGCGGCCGTTTCGGGCATCCAGGCCGGCCTGCCCCTGCCCGCCATGACAAGCGCGCTCTCCTATCTGGATGCGTTCCGTTCCCCGCATGCAGGCGCGAATCTCATCCAGGCGCAGCGCGACTTCTTCGGCGCACACACCTATGAGCGCACCGACCGCACCGGAACATTTCATCATGAATGGAGGAAAACGGAATGAGCAAGGCCTTTACTATTTTTGGCGGCACTGGCGATCTGACCTTCCGCAAACTCCTGCCCGCACTCTACAACGGAAGCATTTCCGGCGCAGAATCCGAGGATTATCAAATCATTATCATCGGGCGGCGGGAGTATACTACCGAGCAGTACTGTGCGCTTGCCCGCGAATGGGTACAGAAGTTTGCGCGCCTGCCCTACTCGGACCGCGCGTTCGGACGCTTTGCTTCCCGCATCGCATACTACCGCATGGATTTCTCCGACCCTGCCGCCTATCAGGGGCTGAATGACTATTTCAGCGCGCGCGGCATCGAGGAATTCATTTTTTACCTCGCGGTCGCGCCCCGCTTTTTCGGTCTGATCGCCGAAAGCCTGGCGTCGGTATCAGGCGCTTCCCGCGGCAAGGTGATTCTGGAAAAGCCGTTTGGTGAAACGCTCGAAGCGGCAAAAGACTTAAACCGCCGGCTGGAAACGATTTTTTCTCCGGACCAGATCTACCGCATCGACCATTATCTCGGTAAGGAAATGGTCCGCAACATTGAAACGATCCGCTTTTCCAATCCGATTTTTACCAACCTGTGGGATGCGCGCTTCATTGAATCCGTGCAGATCTCCGCGCTGGAGGACGTTGGCGTCGAATCCCGCGGCGGCTATTATGACGAAGCCGGCGCCATGAAAGACATGGTGCAGAACCATTTGTTCCAAATCCTCTCCATCGTGGCGATGGAGAGGCCCAGCGATTATATCGGCTCGGATATGCACGCGGAACAGCTCAAGGTTTTGCACGCCCTGCGTCCGGTCGGCCAGGAGCCGATCAAGGATACGCTTGTCCTCGGCCAATATGAGGGCTACCGGCAGGAAAAGCTGGTGGACGCCCATTCCCAGACCGATACCTACGCCGCCTTGCGTCTGTTCATTGACAATGACCGTTGGCGCGGCGCACCGTTCTATATCCGCACAGGCAAAAAGCTGGGCGAGCGGGAGATGAACGTCGTCGTAACATTCCGGCGTCCCCGTCCGGATGTTGCGCATAACGTTCTTGTCATCCGCATACAGCCGACCGAGGGCGTCTATCTGCAGTTCAATATCCAAAAACCGGGCGATACCACTGATATCACCCAGGCAAAGATGGATTTTTGCCAAAGCTGTCTGCTGGAAAACCGCATCAACACGCCTGAGGCGTATGAGCGGCTGATCGGCGCCTGCATCCGCGGCGAACACTTCTGGTTTTCCCAATGGGATCAGATCGAAACCGGATGGGAATACGTCGAGCAGCTTCGCACGGCCTACCGTGAAGCGGGGCTGCCCCTTGTCAGCTATCTTGCGGGTTCCTCCGGACCCGCGCAGGCCGACCGGCTGCTCGAACGGTTCGGTCACGCATGGTTCAATACCTGATATAAAGGAACAGCGTCGGCATCTGCCGGCGCTGTTCCTTTTCCTTTACCCATTTTAATAGAGAAGCATGGAATCGCCAAACGAGAAGAATCGATATTCCTCGCCAATCGCCTGCCGGTATGCATCCATCACCATCTCCCGCGTGGCGAACGCGGAAATCAGCATCATCAGCGTACTCTCCGGCAAATGGAAGTTTGTCACAAGGTGATCGACCGCCTTGAACCGATAGCCCGGGTAAATAAAAATATCCGTCCAGCCCGACTGGGGCCGTACCTGCCCGCTTTCATCCGCAATTGTTTCCAGCGTCCGGCAGGCGGTCGTGCCGACCGCCCAGATCTTACCGCCCGCATCCCGCGTACCGTTGATTAGGCCAGCGTTTTCCGCATCCATGATATAATATTCGGCGTGCATCACATGGTCGGTGATCTCCTCCTCCTTGACAGGCCGGAACGTCCCCAAGCCAACATGCAGCGTGACAAAGGCGAGCTTTACCCCTTTTTCCCGCAACGCCTCCAGCAGCTCCGGCGTAAAATGGAGGCCTGCCGTGGGCGCGGCGGCCGAGCCGGGCGTTTTGGAATAAACCGTCTGATACCGCTCCGGATCATCCAGCTTTTCCTTGATATACGGCGGCAGCGGCATCGTGCCGAGCCGGTCCAGTATTTCCAGGAAAATCCCTTCATGGTGGAACCGGATCAGGCGGTTCCCGTCCGGTTGAACGGCCTCGACCGTGGCGGTGAGCATACCATCCCCAAAGGTCAGCTCCACGCCGGCGCGCGTCTTACGCCCCGGCCGCGTCAGGCACTCCCACAGCCCTTCGCCTTTATCCGTCAACAGCAGCACCTCGATCGGCGTCGTATGCCCGACCGCATGCCCCATCAGCCGCGCCGGAATCACGCGGGAATTATTGAACACCATACAGTCCCCCGACTCGACATAGGCCAGCAGCTCGCGGAAATGCCGGTGCGCGACCGACCCGTCCGCCCGATCCAGCACCAACAGACGGGACGCGTCACGCTGTTCCAGCGGATGCTGTGCGATCAACCGCTCCGGAAGATCAAAATAAAAATCGCTTTTTTTCATCATAAAAGCATGGACGCCCGCGCGGAGCGCCCATGCTGCTTCCTCCTTTACTGTCTGTTCCGCGTTTATCCGGCAACGGAAACGCCGGTAAAATAGAATTTGAGTATTTCTTCATAGTCAAAGCCCTGCTTGGCCATCGCATAGGCGCCCCACTGGCTCATGCCCACGCTATGGCCCCAGCCGGAGCCCTGAAACGTATAGCTCGCGGCATTCGTAACGGGAGCCTGCTCTTCCGCGTCCTCCGTGGTGCGGATCAGAACCGTTTCGTTTTCATAGCCCACCGAGAAGCCCAACGCCTCCCCTATGTCACGCACCTTGTAATAGTTGTTCCCATTGACACGGTAGCCCGTCAGGGAAATCTCCTTCCCGTCCAGCAGGATCGTGGAGTCAGAGGGCGTGCAGCTTTCGACCGCGGTCGTACCCGACGCAGCCATTTCGCCGCCGACCGTTTGGTAGGCCGCGCCTTTGGTCAGCTCGATGCGGTTGTTCCTGCCGTCCCATGCCACATTGAACTGGCTGTCCGTGCCGTTCAATATGTAGGCGATATCGCGCAGCTTATAGTAGTTGTTGTCATTGATATTATAGCCCTGCGGCTCGACCGGCTTGCCATCCGCAGTTACCTTATGCGTGGAGGGGCTGATCTTCAGGCTCGCGCGCTGCGGCAGGGCGGCCGCGGCGCTGGAGGTGTTGGGCGTGATCGTATACCGGATGCTGTCCAGACCGAATACCGTGCGCACCTCGTCTTTCTCAATGGTTACCTGTTTGCCGGCCGTATCCGTCACCGTCACTTCATTGACGTTGTCCGTCGCGGTCCGCTTGGTGACTTTCACATTTGCCACGGTGCCGATCGTGTATCCGGCGCTTATCAGCTTTTTCTGCACTTCCGCCGCGGTGAGGGTCACGCTCCACGAGCTGTCGTATTCCTCATAAGGATCGATCTTGCCTTTCAGGTAAGGGTAGTCGCCGCCCCAGACGTTCGCGGCATCCTCGGTCGCGCCGCCATCCGATGAAAAGAAATACCCGATGACCGGCTCTCCCTCATAGGTCAGGTATTCCCCCTTTGTGGCGTCCACCGCCGCATCGGAGGCCGCGGTCGCTTTATTGGCGCCCAGATAGACCTGGCAGTTTGTGGTATTGCAAAGGTCGTACCCGTCGCTCGTATGCTTATGCGTCCCCAGCGCGAAAGACCGTGCGCATACCGCCTGCGCTTTCTGCGCTTCCTCCGGCCATTCCGGATCGATCTCGTACGGCAGAACGCCCTTCACATAATCCTCTAATCCAACATAATTTATAACAGTCAGGTTTCCGCCGGAGGAACGCCTGTACACAAAATCCCCGCGCCACTGATAGCCCCTGAACCAGGTCAGCTCGCTGTTCGGGCGGATGGCCAAATGGTCCGCGCCCGCCGCCGAGGTATACAGGACCTTGCCGTTCGCCGTGTTCGACACCTGGAAGGCATCGTTCACCAGCTTCACGGTAAGCTGGGTATCCGATAAAGCCGTGCCGCCGGAAAACGTGGTGCCGTCCATCGTGCCGACCGTGTAGCCGGCCGCCTCGCCGGACACATTCTCCAGCTTTGGGTCAGCAAAGGCGCTTTCCCCGCTGATGGTAAGCCCGACGCGCAGCGTTACATTGGTATCGACCGCTGACGCGGGGAGGCCGGCGAAGCAGGCGGTCACCGCTGTGACGCAAAGCAGCAGGGATAGGATTTTTTTCATACGGTTCATTTCATTAAAGTCCTCCTGTTAATTTCTTCTGGCTTCTATTGACAAATAACAGACCATATTCTAAAATAAAGTCGATATGTATATTCCGTCACTACGATAGAGGCGCGGTTTTCATCAGTATCGTCTGGAAGGGGCCGTAACCCCGTTAGATCAGCCGAGAAAGGGTCTGCCGCCGAAGCCTTCTCCTTGTTGCGGCAGGGCGGGCTGGACGTCGAGGAAAACATCCCTGCGTCTGTCATCAGCAGCAATGCCGGTGGAGAGCTATCCTTTTTAGAAGAATACGGATTGTCCGCTTTTTCTATTATAGTATAGATCATACCGGTTTTTCAACCGGTTTTTTTCTTTATTGCCGTGTTGGCGGAAATTATCCAACGATTTGTAATTTTGGGGAGGACAATGTGGAAATGAAGCATTACAAAGTTGGCATCGTCGGTGCGACCGGCATGGTCGGGCAGCGTTTTTCCCTGCTGCTGGAAAACCATCCCTGGTTTGAGGTCGCCGCGCTTGCGGCGTCCGGCCGAAACCGCGGCAAAACTTATGAGGAAGCCTGTGCGGGCCGCTGGAAGATGACCGCGCCGATGCCGGAAAAGTTCAAGGACATGGTGATGTACGACGCAACGGAAGACGCGGAGGAGATCGCCGCCAAGGTGGATTTTATTTTCTGCGCAGTGGACATGAAAAAGGATGAGATCCGCGCGCTGGAGGAAAAATACGCAAAGCTGGAGTGTCCGGTCTGCTCAAACAATTCGGCTCACCGCATGACGCCCGATGTGCCGATGATCATTCCGGAAATCAACGCGGCGCATGCGGCGATCATTCCGGCGCAACGCAAGCGCTTGGGGACCAAGCGCGGCTTTATCGCAGTCAAGTCCAATTGTTCGATTCAGAGCTATGTACCCGCCCTTTCTGCCCTGCTGGATTTTGAGCCGACCGAGGTTGCCGTCTGCACCTATCAGGCGATCTCCGGCGCGGGCAAAACCTTTGAGAGCTGGCCGGAAATGGTTGATAACGTCATTCCCTACATCGGCGGCGAGGAAGAAAAAAGTGAAAAAGAGCCGATGAAGGTATGGGGCCGCGTCGCAGGCGACCATATCGAGCCTGCCTCCTCCCCTGTTATCACCGCACAATGCCTGCGCGTGGCATGCTCGGACGGTCATATGGCGGCGGCTTTTGTCAAATTCAAAAACAAACCCTCCAAGGAAGAAATGATTGCGCGCTGGCGCGGCTACCAGGGCCGTGCGCAGGAACTCGCGCTTCCCTCCGCCCCCGCGCATTTCCTGACCTATTTCGAAGAGGACGACCGGCCCCAGACCAGGCTCGACCGCGATCTGGAGAACGGTATGGGCGTTTCGATCGGCCGGCTGCGCGAGGACGCCCTGTACGACTATAAATTTGTGAGCCTGTCACATAATACCCTGCGCGGCGCAGCGGGCGGTGCCGTATTAATGGCCGAGTTATTGTGCGCCGAAGGCTATATGGACCGATAAGGAGGAGTATGACAATTATGAAGAAGCCTGTTTTTACCGGTGCCGGTGTTGCGATCATTACGCCGTTCAAGGCGAATGGTGCGGTAAATTATGACGAATTTGGACGCATCATCGACTATCAGATCGCACATGGCACGGACGCCATCATTGTCTGCGGCACAACGGGCGAATCATCCGCCCTGCACGACAAGGAGCATCGCGAGGTTCTCGCCTGGTGCTGCGAGTATGTCAACCACAGGGTTCCCGTTATTGCCGGCGTCGGTTCGAACCACACGGATTATGCAGTCGAACTGACCAAGTTTGCCAAGGAGTGCGGCGCCGAAGGCGGCCTCTCCGTTACCCCTTATTACAACAAGACGACGCAGCGCGGCCTTCTCGCCCATTACACTGCGATTGCCGACAGCTGCGACCTGCCGATCATCCTCTACAACGTTCCCAGCCGGACCGGCGTATGCTTTACGGCAGACACGCTGCTTGAGCTTTCCAAGCATCCGAACATCAATGGCATCAAGGCCGCATCCGGCAATTTTACGCTTCTTGCCGAAACCATGGCAAAATGCGGGGATGACCTTAACGTCTGGTCGGGCAATGACGACCAGATTGTCCCCATGATGGCGCTGGGAGGCAAGGGCGTCATCTCGGTCCTTTCCAACGTTGCCCCGCAGGAAACGCATGACCTGACGCAGCTGTGCTTTGAAAACCGCTATCCGGAGGCCGCTGCCATGCAGCTTAAGTACCATAACCTGATCGACGCATTGTTTTGTGAAGTCAACCCGATCCCTGTCAAGAAGGCTATGGAGCTGTTAGGCTGGAATCCCGGGCCGCTGCGCCTTCCGCTTGTAGAGCCCAGCGAAGAGCACACCGCTTATATCCAGCGCGAGCTTGCGGCCGTGGGCTGCCGGATCGAGTTATAAATTAAAGGAGTTTTGAAAAGATGTTAAAAATCGCGCTTTCCGGCTGCAACGGCCGGATGGGACGTGTGATCGCCGATATTGTCGCCAGCCGCGATACAATGCAGATTGTTGCCGGCTTTGATGTCAATACGGCAAAATATGCGGATTTTCCGGTTTTTTCCGACCCCTTTGAGTGTACGGTTGACTGCGATGTAATCATTGATTTCTCCAATGCTTCCAGCACAGAACATCTGCTGGCGTATTGTGAAAAGCACCATCTTCCGGTTGTAATCTGCACCACCGGCCATACCGGAGAGCAGCTCGACCGGATCCGCGGCGCGGCGGCTAAAATCCCCGTGTTCCGCTCCGGCAATATGTCGATCGGCATCAACCTGATGACCGCTCTCCTGCGCGAAGCCGCCTCGGTTTTAGGCGATCAATATGATGTGGAGATCATCGAAAAGCATCATAACCAGAAGCTTGACGCGCCCTCCGGCACGGCTCTGATGCTTGCCGATGCCGTGGCAGGAGCACTTCCCTATGACGCCACCTATGTGTACGACCGCCATCAACGCCGCGAAAAGCGTCCTGCGCATGAAATCGGCATATCTGCAATCCGCGGCGGTACGATTGTCGGCGAACATACCGTTTTGTTCTGCGGACGGGACGAAATCATCGAGATCAAGCATACCGCCCTCTCCCGCGAGGTTTTTGCGGTTGGCGCTGTTGATGCAGCCGCCTTTATGGCAGGCTGCCAAAAGCCCGGGATATACGATATGGACGATGTGATTGCAGCCCGCAATATTTAAAATTCCCTGCAAAAGTAAAACAGAAAAGCCCAAAGGTATCATTGTCCTTTGGGCTTTTCTGTTTTTAAGAGAGAGAAAGTAAGAGGGGTTTTTGTGGCAAAATTTTAGTAATTACGGTATTTTGCCGCATTTGGTACCGTGACCGCGTACTAATTTGGTTCGGTTACCGTGACAAACTATAAACGCAACGGACCGGAATGTCAATAGAATTTTCAAAACTTTTCGCCGCCGGTTTTGTTTTTGTGGGAATTGTATATTTTCCTTGAAATTCTTTCGTTTATTTCGTATAAAACCGTTCCCGAAGCCATATTGAACGGATATGCGTTATTTTTTGTCTCTGTTTTTTTGTGCAGACTGTCAAATTTACAATCCCCCGCTCTGGACATAATCCCGAATTTCATTAAATTTCATTTTTTAGGATTGACTTTGCTATGGAATGTGGTATAGTGACCATGTAAAGCACAAAATGTTATTTCAGCGGCTGCCACTGCACCGAGCGCATTAGAGCAGCTTTTCTTTTTGCCGCGTCCGGCACCGTTCCCGCGAGCGATTTTGCGCTTACACACGCATGTACTGCAAATTTTATAGGAGGGATATCCCATGAAAGAATTCAAGATGTATGCTGACATCGTCTACCATGATTCCTTTCAGGAATTTATGGAAGGGGAAAATGTCGGCGCAGAGGATTTTATTTTAACAAATGAATTCCTGTACAACCAGTATGTCAAGCCGCTCAACCCCAACTGCGGCTCCCTGTTCATCGAGGCGTATGGCAAGGGCGAGCCGACCACCGAGATGGTTGATGAAATCAAAAAGGTAATTCCGGCTGGCGTCAAGCGCCTGATCGCGGTCGGCGGCGGCTCGGTCATCGATATTGCGAAGATGTGCTCCCTGCACGTTTCCTCCAACAAGACCGAGGATCTGTTTGACCTGAGTCCGGACGCAGAGAAGCCCACCCGCATCTATGAGGTATATGCAATCCCGACCACCTGTGGCACCGGTTCCGAAGTGACGAACGCCTGTGCCGTCGAGCTGTCCAGCCTGCACACCAAGCGCGGCCTGAACAGCCCCCTGATGTTCCCTGCAAAATCCGTGCTGATTCCGGAACTGATTTCCGGCCTGCCGTATAAGTTCTTTGCCACTTCGTCGATCGATGCGCTCATCCATGCGACTGAGTCCTATCTCTCCCCCAAGGCCAGTCCGGTTTCCGAGCTGTTCTCCAAGGAAGCGATTCGCCTGATCTTCGAAGGCTATCAGTACATCGTGAAAAACGGCCTGGACAAGTGGACGGACCGTGCGCAGGAGTTTATCAACGCTTCCAACTTCGCAGGCCTTGCATTCTGCTCGGCGGGCTGTGCCGCAGTGCATGCTTTGAGCTATCCGCTCGGCGGCGGCTATCACATCCCGCACGGCGAAGCCAACCAGCTTGTTTTCGCGGCAACGTTCCGCAAGTACAAGGAAAAGCAGCCGGTGGGCAAGATCAACGATCTCGAGAAGATGTGGGGCGACCTGCTCGGCGTTCCGGCCGATCAGGCGCTGGAGGCGGCGTTCCAGTTGTTCGACCAGGTTCAGCCGCGCAAGCCGCTGAAAGAATTCGGCATTTCGGATGCGGAATTCCAGGGCTTTGCAGAGGGCGTTATGGCTGGCCAGACCCGTCTGCTGAACAACAACTATGTACCGCTCACCATTGAAGATATGGTTGAGATCTATAAGTCGGTATATTAATAACAAAGAAAGCGAAGTGAGGGCAAAATGAAAAAAAGTCTCAAAGAAATGAACATCTTCGCCGCTCAGATCCGCAAAGCTGCCTTGCGCGCGATGAACGCGTTCCACGGCGGCCATGTCGGCGGCTCGATGTCCATGTCCGATCTGATGGCGGCGCTGTATGGCGAAGTCATGAAGGTAGACCCGAAAAACCCCCAGTGGGAAGATCGCGACTGGCTGGTCGTATCCAAAGGCCATTGCGGTCCCGCAGTTTACGGCACGCTGGCACTGATGGGCTATTTCCCCGAGGACGAGCTGGATACGCTGAATAAGGAAGGCACCCGCCTCCCCTCCCACTGCGACCGCAACCGTACGCCCGGTATTGATATGACGACCGGCTCGCTCGGCCAGGGCGTATCCGCCGCAGTCGGCATTGCCTGGGGCATGCAGTATCAGAAAAAACCGAACTATGTTTATACCATCCTCGGCGACGGCGAGTGCGACGAAGGCCAGGTTTGGGAGGCGGCGCTGTTCGCAGCGACCAAGAAGCTCGGCCACTTGATCGGCTTTGTTGATTACAACAAAAAGCAGCTTGACGGATATACCAAGGATATCTGCGATCTGGGCGACCTCCGTCAGAAGTTTGAGGACTTCGGCTGGCATTCCCAGGAGGTTGACGGCCACGATATCCCCGCTATCGTCGCTGCAATCGAGGAAGCAAAAAAGGTCGCTGACAAGCCCTCGATGATCGTTCTCAATACGATCAAGGGCAAGGATTGCTGCTTTGCCGATACCTTCTACAACCATTTCGTCCGTTTCCCGGAAGAGGATTACGAGGCTGCCATTAAGGAACTGGACGCTAAGATCGCAAAGCTGGAAAGTGAGGGTTAATCGCATGTACAAAGTTGTTAAAGAGATTCGTCCCGAAGAGGTCGAGATGAAAAAGACCTTTGCGGACACCATGGAAGAGATGGCCGCAAAGGACGACGCCGTCGTATACTTTGACTGCGACGTTATCAACTCCATTGGCATGGTCGGTTTCGGCGAAAAATATCCGGACCGCTGCATTGACTGCGGCATCCAGGAAGCAAATATGATCGGCGCTGCCGCGGGCGCGTCTGCGGTCGGCCTCAAGCCGTTCACACATACTTTCGGTCCGTTCGCCGCACGCCGTGTCATTGACCAGGTTTACATCTCCGCCGCCTACGCAAAGCTCAATGTGCGCATGATCGGTTCGGACGCCGGTGTCACCGCTTCCTACAATGGCGGCACCCATATGCCGATCGAGGACATGGGCCTGATGCGCACGATTCCGGAGGTCACCCTGCTTGAGCCTACCGATTCGGTCATGCTGGCTGATTTGATGCGCCAGACCAAAGATATGTACGGCGTATTCTATATCCGCATCACCCGTAAGGTTGTGGACAAGGTTTTTGAGGATGGCTCTACCTTTGAGATCGGCAAGGCGGTCGAGCTGCGCGATGGCAGTGATGTCACGCTGATCACTTCCGGCTACTGCACCACGGATACCATCAAGGCTGCCGAGCTCCTGGCAAAGGAAGGCATTTCCGCCAAGGTTTTGAATATGTTCACCTGGAAGCCGCTCGACACGGAGGCGATTGTTGCCGCCGCGCAGAAGACCGGCGCGATCGTGACGGTCGAAAACCACAATGTCATCAACGGCCTTGGCTCTGCTGTGGCTGAGGTGGTCGGCGAGCATTGCCCTGTCCCGATGAAGCGCATCGGCGTGCAGGACCGCTTTGGCGAAGTCGGTTCCATCGATTATTTGAAGGGCATCTTTGGCATGACGGTAGAGGATATCGTCGCAGCGGCCAAGGAGACCATCAAGCGCAAATAATTCCGTTGTTTGCCTATACAACAGGGAGATATGCATTCCGCATATCTCCCTGTTTTTTTGCTGCATTTTCCCTGTTTGTAACTTGCCTCCCTATTTCTACAGATATAGAATAAAGATACCAATAAAGGAGGTGCCATTTATGAGAAAAAGCGTTTCTGTTCTGTTTCGCGGTCTGCTTGCTGCCTCCATGCTTGTAATTTGCATGGCCTGCACGGCAACCGCAGCCGATTCATCCGGTTTTACGGTCATCCGCATCGATGCCCCTGAAAAATCGACGGATACCAGTACGCCCAGGCTGCTTGGCCTCCGCTATTCAGACGACAAAACCCCGATCCCGATTTCCCAGCAATGCGGCAGCCATCTTTTTGCGACCATTCCAACGGCATTTGCCGATCGGACGGTCGAACCGTTTTATGCCAGCCTGATCCCGCCTGCGGAGGACCTTTCTATTTACGGTTATTCTGTGCTGGATTTGATGGCGCGCAATGTCGTCAGCGGCGATTCGGACGGGAAAATCCATGTGGAGCGGCCTGTCACCCGTGCGGAAGCCGCGGCGATGCTGGTCCGCACCTTATGTGTTCCTCTGGAGGATGGCAGGGACAGCGGCTACGATGATGTGCCAGCCGGCGCTTGGTATGCCCCTTTGGTACAGACCGCCAAGGCGTATGGCATCGTCTCCCCTGACACGCAGTTCCATCCTGAGCGGAAGGTAACCCGAGAAGAATTTTTGACCATGGCGGCCCGTGCAATGGACTGCGCCGGACTGCTGGATCTCACCATGTCCCCTGACGATGATTCCATTGACTATGCGGACGCTTCTTCCATTTCCGATTGGGCGCAGAGCGCCTATTGGGCCTTTGGCAACCACAACGCGATTTATAATGTGGAAATCCCGGTGCCGTTTGCTGAGACGCTTATGGATAACGCTGTTTTCTGGGCCATGCCGCAACAGGCGGCAACGCGCGGAGAGGTCATGGAGCAGATCTACCGCTGCCTGCAATGGCTGCCGGTTTACCCCACGGATGCCGCCATCGAATTTGGTCTGGATATACAAATGCCGGTCATCGACGGCTCCACCTCTACCTATCCATTCACGGATGCAGTTTATGCCGCATTGTTCTCCAATGGATCCCTTCACCCTGACAAGCCGGAAGCGCACAGCAAGAGCCATGCTTCCTACGAACGGCTGATTAACGGCGAGGTAGACATGCTGTTTGCTTCGGTGTATCCGGCAAGCGATATCTTGGCATTGGCGGAGGAAAACGGCGTAGAACTGGAGCTGATCCCCATTGCATACGACGCAATGGTGTTCTTTACCAACAAGGATAATCCTGCGGAAAACCTGACTTCAGAACAAATCAGCGCAATCTATGTCGATAATGCTTATGACAACTGGAGTGAGCTTGGCGGTCCGGACGCGCTGCTCTATCCGTATTGCCGCAATAATGACAGCGGCAGCCACGCCCAGATGGAGCGCCATTTCCTGCATGGCAATGAGATCAACGAAACCATCCGCCAGGAGACGACCTCCTATGCGATGCAAAGCATCCTGACTGATGTTGTGAGCGCCAAAACCGAAGCTCCTCTGGGATATGGACTCGGCTACAGTATTTTTTACTACTACCGCGCCTCCAATGCAATTCTGGGTACGGAGCAATACCTCAAACTGCTTGCTGTGGACGGTATCGCGCCCACGGAAGAAACCATCGCGGATGGCAGCTATCCGCTTTCCAATTACGCCTATGTCGTCCTGCGCAAGGACACCCCGGCGGATGCACCCGCCCGACGGCTCGCTGCGTTCATGCTCTCTGAAAACGGCCAGCGCTGTGTTCAAAACGCCGGCTATGGCGCGCTCCAATAAGAATTAAGAAGGGGAAGCACTATCTGGTGCTTCCCTCTTCCTTGTCCGTTTCCTGCTTTCGGCTCGGTTTTACCGAGGCAAGCGGATTTTTTGCCGCTGCTTCCCGCAGGCTGCTGTCCTCAATATGCGTATAGATCATTGTCGTATTGACGCTGGTATGGCCTAAGATATTCTGCAACGTGCGGATATCCACCCCGTTTTGGTACATCAGCGTCGCCGCCGTATGGCGCAGCTTGTGCGCCGAGTATTTCTGTGTATCCAACCCCGCCTGTCCCAAATGCTTTTTGACCAGCCATTTGACGGTCTGCACATTGATACGGTTGCGGTTGCGGCTGATAAACAGCGCGTTTTTATCCTTTTCGTGCGGTGTGATACGCTTGGGCAGGTATTGCTCGAGCGCAGCCTTGCACGCCTGGTTAAGATATACCGTGCGCTCCTTGTTCCCTTTGCCCAGCACACGCACCGTATCCCCCTGGAAGTCCGTCAGGTTCAGACCCACCAGCTCTGAAACGCGCAGCCCGCAGTTTAGAAAAAATGTCAGGATGCAATAATCCCGCTCCGCATACTCCCCCTGCACGGCTTCGAGCAGGCGGACGCTGTCATCCGTTGTCAGATAAACGGGCAGCGTTTTTCGAATGGTTGGGGATTCCAGATTGCTGACCGGATTGCTGTCCAGCAAATGCCGCTTATCTGTCAGGTACCGGAAAAACGCGCGGATCGCCGAAACCTTGCGCGCGCGGGAGGTGCCGCTCAGACCAAAATCCGTCGCGGTGCTGTTTTGCTGTGTCGGCCGCTCCCCTGACATATATTCCAGATAATCATAGGCATCGGAAAGCGTAACATCCCGCAGAAAATCAATATCAATATCCTCGATCGGGATCTGGTCCAGCGGCAGGGCTTTCGGGACCAGCCCTTTGTTATGCTTTAACACCCGAAAAAAAAGCCGCAGATCGAGGTAGTATTCATGCGCGGTTTTCGATGATTTTCCCTGTATCGTCGAAATATAGGTGAGAAAATCCCGCAGTACGCGCGGCGCATCCGCAGCGTATTGCGACATGGGCTTTTCCATCGTCCCGCCCTCCCTGCTGTGTCATTCTGTTATTATTATACCCTTTCGCACGCTTTGCGTCAAACTTGCAATTTGGTCCGGTTCGCCGTATAATATGTCCAATAAAACTCTCGGAAAGAAGGATTGCTTATGAAACGCCTGCAAATCGTTCAGGGCGATATCACCAAATGCGAAACCGACGCGATCGTCAATGCGGCCAACACCTCCCTGCTTGGCGGCGGCGGTGTGGATGGCGCGATCCACCGTGCAGCCGGACCGGAGCTGCTCGCGGAATGCCGCACGCTCGGCGGCTGCAAAACCGGAGAGGCAAAGGCGACAAAGGCCTACCGCCTGCCCTGCCGCTATGTCATCCATACCCCGGGGCCGATCTGGCATGGCGGAAAATCCGGAGAGGATGCGCTGCTTGCTTCCTGCTACCGCAATTCCCTGGCCGCCGCAGCCGGACTGGGCTGCAAGACCGTTGCATTTCCCTCCATCAGCACCGGCGTCTATCATTTTCCGGTCGAACGCGCGGCTCGCATCGCAATCGCTGCTATTGGGGGCTTCCTCGCCTCCCATCCGGAGATCGAACGCGTCACCATGGTCTGCTTTGACCGCGCGACGCTTGCCGCCTATCAGGATGCATTGGCAGAAGCGGGGCAGGCAGATGGCTAAAAATCCAAATCAAAAGCTGAAGCTGCTGTATCTCTGTAAAATCCTGCTGCAAAAGACGGACGAGGAGCATAAGCTCAGCATGGATGAGCTTCTCTCCGCGCTTTCCCGCTGCGGGATTGAAGCGGAACGGAAAAGCATCTACTCCGATATTGCCGCCCTGCAGGATTTCGGTCTGGATGTCATGCTCCAACGCGGTCCCAACGGCGGCTACTATATTGCGTCCCGCGATTTTGAGTTACCCGAGCTTAAGCTGCTGGTGGACGCGATCCAATGCTCCCGCTTTATTACGGAAAAGAAATCCAATGAGTTGATCAAAAAAATAGAGGCCCTCGCCAGCGAACCGCAGGCCCGCGCGCTGCAGCGGCAGGTCTATGTTTCCGACCGTGTGAAAACCATGAATGAGAGCATCTATTACAATATTGACACCTTGCACGCCGCGGTTTCCGCAGGGGTGCAGATTACGTTCCAATATTTTGAGTGGGCGCTTGACTTTTCCTCCGCGCAGCGTATTCGCAAGCGCTATCGCAAGGATGGGGCGCTTTACCAGGTCAGCCCATGGGCATTGACCTGGGATGATGAAAATTATTATCTGGTGGCATACGATCACCCATCGGACTCCATCCGCCACTACCGCGTGGATAAAATGGAGCATATTTCTTTGACTGACAAGCTGCGCGAAGGGCGCCGTCTGTTTCAGGACCGCTTCAATATCGCCGCCTATTCGCGCAAGGTATTCGGCATGTTTTCCGGCGAGGAAAAAACGGTGCGCCTGCGATGTGAAAACCGGTTTATCGGCGTGCTCCGCGATCGTTTCGGCGCGGAACTGATGGTGCAAAAAGCGGATGAAGCGCATTTTTTCATCCGTGTGGACGTTGCGGTCAGTCCGCAGTTTTTTTCCTGGGTGTTTGGCCTGGGCGGTGCGGTGCAGATCGTCGAGCCCGAGGAGGTACGCGCTGCTTTTCAGCGCCAGTTGCAATCCATGCTTGAGTAAGTCCTGATTATCGGACTCTTTTCTTGGTACAATGAGTACAACAAAGAAAGGAGAACCGAATATGAGCTACTCGATCGAATATGTAAACGGACACATCGAGGTATACGACGATACCGGCACGTTTCTGTTTTCCGCCGATACCAAGCAGGAAGCGCTGGAAGAGCTGGCAGGAGCCGCTTAACTACAATATACCCGAAAACAGGGCTGCGGAAATATTCCGCAGCCCTGTTTATCAGCTTTCAAAAATATGGTCGGCGTAATGCACGGTTGCCATTGCGTCACGCGCATAACAGTCCGCGCCGATGGAATCCGCATATTCCTGTGTCAGCACCGCGCCGCCAACCACGATCCTTGCATCGGGCTTGCGTTCGCGCAGCAAGCGGATTGTCTGCTCCATACTGACGACCGTGGTGGTCATCAACGCACTCAAGCCCACTAGCGGCACGTTTTCCCTGACCGCTGTGTCGGCAATCGTTTCCGGCGGCACATCTTTTCCAAGGTCGATGACCTGATACCCGTAGTTTTCGAGGAGAACTTTGACGATATTTTTCCCAATATCATGGATATCCCCTTTCACGGTCGCCAGGATGATTTTGCCTTTCACTTCCTGCGGCGCGCCGCGCATCGCGTCCTTGACGACCTCAAACGCGGCTTTTGCCGCCTCCGCGCTCATCAGGAGCTGCGGAAGAAAGACCGTCCCCTTTTCAAAGCCCTTTCCCACGCGGTCAAGCGCTGGAATCAGCTCGTTGTTCACCAGCTCCAACGGCGGCATGGTCCGCAGCAGGTCCCGCGCTGCTTCCACAGCGCGCTCACGCAGGCCGCGTTCCACACTCTCGCCCAGCGGCATAACCGCCCCGACCGAAGCCGGTAGAGCCTCCTGCTGATTGCCATACGCTGCGATAAAACCCGCGCACTGTTCGTCCTGCCCGCTCAAGGCAAGAAAAGACCGGTAGGAACGCATCATCGATTCGGCGTTTGGATTGATGATCGCACAGGATAACCCGTTCTGCAGCGCCATGGTAAAGAAATTGGCATTGATAATCTCCCGTTGCGGTAGACCGAACGAGATATTGGACACACCGAGTATCGTATGCCCGCCCAATTCGTCGCGGATCCGGCGCAGCGTTTCCAGTGTAACAAGCGCCGAGCCGCTGTCGGAGGAAATCGTCATCGCCAGGCCGTCGATCACGATATCTTCCTTTGCAATCCCGTAGGACGCGGCGGTCTCATATATCTTTTTGGCGATCTGCACGCGCCCTTCCGCGGTATGGGGGATGCCGTTTTCATCGAGTGCAAGGCCGACCACCACGCCGCCGTATTTTTTCACCAGCGGAAACACTGCTTCCATGCTCTCCCGTTTTCCGCTGACCGAATTAATCATTGGCTTGCCGTTATACAGCCGCATGCCGCGCTCCATCGCCTCAACGCTTGAAGTATCGATCTGCAGCGGCAGCGCGATCACGCTCTGCAGTCGGGTCACCGCCTGTGTCATCATAGCCGGCTCGTCGATCTCCGGCAGGCCGACGTTGACATCCAGAATATGCGCGCCGCTGTCCTCCTGCGCCATCCCCTCGGAAAGGATATATTCGATGTTATTTTCCCGCAGCGCTGCCTTGAATTTGCTTTTTCCGGTCGGGTTGATCCGCTCGCCGATAATGACCGGTTTACCGCCAATCTCGACCGCCTGGGAGAAGGAGGAAACGACTGTGCGGTGCTTCCTGACCGCGGGGGCAAAGCTTTTTGTCCTGCAGGCCGCGATCATTTTGCGGATATGCTCCGGCGTGGTACCGCAGCAGCCGCCAAGCAGGTGTACGCCCATCTCCGCGATTTCCCCCATCAGGCGAGCGAATTCATCCGCGTCGATGTCGAATACAGTCCTGCTGTTTTCGCTGCGCGGCAGGCCTGCATTGGGGTTGACAATAATGGGCAGCGAACTGACCTCGGTCAGCCGCTTTACAATCGGCTGCATCTGCTTCGGTCCAAGCCCGCAGTTAACGCCGAGCGCATCCACTCCCAGGCCCTCCAGCATGGCCACCGTGGAATCCACCGTACCGCCGGTGAGCAGCTTGCCCTTCTCGTCAAAAATCATTGTTGCAAGCACCGGCAGCCGGCAGTTTTCCTTTGCCGCAAGCACGGCGGCCTTGGCCTCATAGCTGTCGCTCATGGTTTCAATCAAAACAAGATCGGCACCGGCGGCAGCGCCGATACGCACGACTTCCCCAAACAATTCAACTGCGCGCTCGAACGGCAGGTCGCCCATCGGCTGCAGCAGCCGGCCAGTCGGTCCGATATCAAGCGCGATATAGGCGTCCTCCCGTCCGGTGCGCCGCCTTGCTTCTTTGGCATGTGCTACCGCCGCCTGCACAATCTGACGCAGATTATGCGGATATTTAAGCGCATTTGCACCGAACGTATTGGTGTTGACGATATCGCTGCCCGCCTCGAAATAGCCGCAATGCAGCGATATGATTTCTTCCGGATGCGTCAGGTTCCAGGTTTCCGGCAGCTCCCCTGCCGCAAGGCCGCGTTCCTGGAGGATCGTGCCTGTGCCGCCGTCAAAAAACAACCATTCTTTCCCTAAGCGTTCTTTCAGTTCCATTCTTCCTTATCTCCTAAAAGCGCAGTCTGTTTTTCCGCATTCCTCGCAGCCCTTTCGGTGGCAGGGCTGCGGCGTGGCGGACAGCCCGATCACCGCAGTCACCGATTTGATCGGCGCCAGCAGGCAGCTTTCGGTCACCGTCAGCCCGATCTTACGCGGCGTATCCAGCAGACGGCTCAAATCCCGCTGGTGACCGATGTCAAAATCGCCGTACCCGGGGCTGAAGCGCGGCCGGCAGTACAGGCCGTGGCTGCCGGCTTCCCGACGCAGCATATCGTTCACTTCTTCGCAATAAGCCTCAATCATCGCGGCGGCGACCGCTTGATAAATCACCGCGTCGCTCATGCGCACGGCAGATGCACGGGCAATCAGCCGGTCCGCCCCTATCCCCAGCGTTGCCGCCATCAGGTAAACGTCCGTGCAGCCTTTCAGGTTGCGCGCCAGTTTTTTGCTGTCAATTGCAACACCCGCCACATCCAGCACATTCTCAGCCGGATGACGCAGCGGGAACCGCCGGAAGACGGATTTGGGCTGGATGACGTCCTGCAATCCCGCCGCGCAGCGGGCCAGGCTTTCCTCCACCGCCGCATCCGGTTCGGTTCCGCGGTAGCCCAAATATCGAAGCGCTTCGCTGCGGTCGAACGCAATCACTTGAGGATCTCCGACAGGCTTGCCTGAATCCCCGCAGCGATCTCCGGCTTGTTCATCGAGTAAACATGGATATGGTTTACCCCGTTGGCGATCAGGTCAATGATTTGTTCGGTGGCATAAATCACACCCGCCTGCTTCATCGCCGCCGGATTGTCGCCAAAGCGGTCGACGATCGCCTTAAAGCGTTCGGGCAGATAAGTACCAGACATTGCGGTGATACGCTTGATCTGTTTTACGTTCGTTACCGGCATGATGCCTGCGACCACCGGCACGGTGATCCCCTTTTCGCGGATCCGGTACAGGAAATTGTACAGGATATTGTTATCAAAAAACATCTGAGTCGTCAAAAATTCGCAGCCCGCCTCCACTTTTTCCTTGAGTCGGAGAATATCCTCGGTTTTGTTGGTCGCCTCGACATGCCCCTCCGGATAGCACGCGCCGCCCACGCAGAAATCCCCCTGCGCCTTAATATCGCGCACCAGTTCGGCCGCGAAACGGTAATCGTTTGCAGGGGCGCCGCCTGCCGGAATATCGCCGCGCAGCGCAAGCACATTTTCAAGGCCATGCGCCTTGAACGCTTCCAGCATGGATGATACATGCGCTTTCGTCGAGGATACGCAGGTCAGATGCGTCAAAACGGTAACGCCGTATTTTTTATGCAAATCGGACGCGATATGTACCGTATGCTCGCTCGTACCGCCGCCCGCGCCATAGGTCACGCTCATAAAGTCCGGCCGCAGCGCCGCGATCTCCTGCGTGGCCTGCGCAACCGATTCATAGCTGCTGCTTGTCTTTGGCGGAAACACTTCAAAGGACAGCGTCACCTTGTCCTGCTTTAAGATGTCAGATATTTTCATGCCGGTTATCTCCTACGGTTTTGCTTTTCATTTAGTATAGCATAAATCCCGTCTTTATTTCCAGACCAAAATACGCTATAATATACTTCATTGGAGGGGTAAATTTGACAGGTCTGCTCAAACACTGCACATTATGCCCGCGCGCCTGCGGCGCCGACCGGACGCGCACACGCGGCCTGTGCGGCGCCGGCGCGCAGGTGGAGGCCTCCCGCGCTTCGCTGCACCTGTGGGAGGAGCCGCCGATCTCCGGCACGCGCGGCTCCGGCACGGTATTCTTTACCCATTGCTCCCTGGGCTGTGTGTTCTGCCAAAACCGCCAGATCAGCCGCCGCGCGGCGAGCGGCACAACCGTTTCCATAGCCGAGCTGGCAAAAACCTTTCTTTCACTTCAGAACAAAGGCGCGCACAACATCAACCTGGTCACCGGCGCGCACTATGCGCCGCAGATCATCGAGGCGCTGGCACAGGCCAGGCTGCTGGGGCTGAACATCCCTATTGTTTACAATTCCAGCGGCTATGAAAGCGAGGATACGCTCGCCCAGCTCGACGGATGGATCGATATTTATCTGCCGGATTATAAATATTACAGCAGCTATTATGCCGCGCGCTATTCCCATGCAGAGGACTACCGTGAAACCGCTGTCGCCGCGATTGCGGAAATGGTACGGCAAAGCGGGCCGCCCCAGTATGATGCCAACGGTCTGCTCCTTCGCGGAACGGTTATCCGGCATTTGATGCTGCCGGGGCTTGCCGGCGATACCGCGCAGGTGCTTCGTGATATCGCGGTCCGGTTCAGCGATACCGTGCTGGTGAGCCTGATGCGGCAGTATACGCCGTTTGACATGGAGCGCTGGCCCGAGCTGAACCGCACGGTCACGGATAAGGAATATGAAGATGCCTGTACGCTGTTCCGCTCGCTCGGGCTGGGCGGCTTTTTTCAGCAGGAACAAGCGGTTGGGGAGAGCTTTATCCCCGCGTTTGACGGAAGTGGATTGGAGGAAGAAAAATGAAAACCGTGCTCGCCATCGCCGGCACCGATCCCACCGGCGGCGCCGGTATCCAGACCGATTTGAAAACAATCGAAGCGCACGGCCTGTATGGTATGGCCGTGATCACAGTCGTGATCGCACAGAATACAACAGGCGTTTTTGATATGCAGCCTGTTTCCGCAGCGCTTGTCGCCAAGCAGATCGACTGCGTCTTTGAGGATATCCGTCCTGACGCTGTAAAACTGGGCATGCTGTATGATACCGATATCATCCGCGCGGTGGCGGAGCGGCTGCGCGCCTACCATGCTGAAAACATCGTGCTCGACCCTGTGATGCTCTCTTCCAGCGGAAGCGCGCTGCTGCGCCCTGACGCCGCCAAAGCGCTTTTGGACGAGCTGTTCCCCCTGTGCGCGCTCGTTACGCCCAATCTGCAGGAAGCGGCCGCGATATGCGGCCATACCATCCGCAGCCGTGCGGACATGGAACGGGCCGCACAGGCGATCGCCCCCTTGGCCCAAGGCTCTGTGCTGGTCAAGGGCGGGCATCTGCAGGACTGTGCCGACGACCTGCTGTTTGCGGACGGCCAGCTCCACTGGCTGCCTGCGCCCCGTATCGATAATCCCAATACCCACGGCACCGGCTGCACGCTCTCCTCTGCGATTGCCTGCGGTCTGGCGCAGGGAATCCCCCTGACTGACAGTGTTAAACGCGCCAAGCGTTATCTGACCGCCTGTATCCGCTATGGACTGGCGCTGGGGCATGGCTCCGGTCCGCTGCAGCACAAGGTGGATTGGGACGAATAGAATAAGCCCTGACCCGAACGGGTCAGGGCTTTTGATTTTACAGCAGCATCTCCAACGGCGCGTCGCAATAGGGACAACGGCTGCCGGGCATCCCCTCCAGCGGCAGGTATGGCTCGGTCTTGGTGATACATTTGTGGTTGGAGCAGCGGACGCCGTGCGCGCCGATCTCCTGATGTCCCGCACGGATGAACGGCAATTTGGAAAGCGTCAGCAGCAGCGCCATGCGGCCGAACATCCCGAACCGCGCCTGGCGAAAATAAACCGCGCGCGGATCGTCGTCCACGTCCTGCGCGATCTCGTCCACACGTGGCAGCGGGTGGAGCACCAGCATGTCCTTTTTGGCGCGCTTCATTTTTTCCGCAGTCAATTGGTAGCTGCCTTCCAGGTTTTTATATTCCTGCGCAGTCACAAAGCGCTCGCGCTGGATACGGGTCATATAAAGCACGTCGAGTTCCGGCAGGACTTCGTCAATACTGTTCACTTCGCAATACGGCATGCTGTGGTCATTCAGGAAGCGAATCATGTAGTCGGGCAGCTTCAGCGCTTCCGGTGCAATCAGATAAACCTGCACATTATGGTATCGCTCCAGAAAATGCAGCAGCGAATGGACCGTGCGCCCATACTTCAGATCCCCGCACAGGCCGATTTTCATATCATCCGCCGAGCCGCGCAGACGCAGGATCGTCACCATGTCGGTCAAAGTCTGCGTGGGATGCAGATGTCCCCCGTCGCCGGCATTGATTACGGGAACCGAGGAATACATCGAAGCCGCTTTCGCCGCGCCTTCGCGCGGGTTGCGCATGACAATCAGGTCCGCATAGCTGGATACCATGCTGATCGTGTCTTTCAGCGTCTCCCCCTTTGCCGTGGAGGAGGAGCCAGGATCGGAAAAGCCAACCACACTGCCGCCCAGCCGCATCATCGCTGTTGAAAACGACAGGTTTGTCCGTGTCGACGGTTCGTAAAACAGGCTGCCCAGCACCTTGCCGCGGCAGGCATCCGTATAGCCTTCCGGACGGTCGATTATATTTGTTGTCAGTTTGTACAGGTCAGCGAACTCTTTTTCTGTTAAATCGCTGAGATCAATGATATGGCGCATGGTTTTCAACCTTTCCTCATGTCTGTTTTCCCTATCCATTTTAGCACAGGGGGATTTGAAAGGAAAGGCCTATTTCAGAATTGCGTCGATCGGGTCGAGCCGTGCTGCCCGAATGGCTGGCAGCAGGCCTGCCACCGCCCCGCAGACGAGGGAAAGGAGCAGGATCGCGGCCGACAGCGTCCAGCCCGGCAGCAAAACAGTAACGCCGAACAACAGCAGCAGGCAAACCGTTCCCCAGCCGCAGACGCCGCCAAAAGCGCACAGCAGAGCGGATTGCAGCAAAAACAGACGCCGGATATCACGCGGCTGCGCCCCCAGCGCCAAAAACACACCGATCTCCCCTGTTTTTTCGTGCGTCGCGGCCAGCATGCTGCATAATACGCCGATCAATGCCACACATAATGTGATCCCACCCACAACGAGGAACAGCAGGATGCACAGGTTGGCCATTTGCTCCACCGCGTCCACCATGCCCGACATATTCTGCACCCGCACGGTCCCGTCCACCTTTCCCCGATCGGTCAGGTAGCCGGATATCCGGCTGCTGACATGGGACAGATCCGCTTCCGCAGCGCATTGGACAAACACCTGATCCGCATTCTCCTGCCGCGATGCCAGGCGCGCATAAGGAATGTAGATCAGGTGCGGCGCAAAGGAGGAAAGCGCGCCGCCCAGCGCGCTTGTCTGCGCCCGAACAACGCCGCAGACCGTAAAATACTGATCCGCTCCGTCCAAACGAACCCGCACGGTGCGCCCTACAATGTTGGTGCGCCCATAAAGCGCCTGCGCCAGATCGTCCCCAACGACCGCCACCGGCTGGCCGGACGCGGCCTGCCGCTCCGTGAGCAGACTGCCGAAAAGCACCTCCAGCCTCATCACATCCCCGAGGCGTTCATCCGCGCCGAGAAAAACGGCGTTCTCGCTCACATATCCCGCGCGGATCGTTCCTGTTTTGGCCTTGATCGGCATTACCTGCTCGATCTCCTCCACCGCCTGCCCCATCTGATCGGCCAGCTCGGCAGACAGCGGATTGCCGGAACCGTGGTTGTCCAGATAAACGGTCAGCCCGCTCACGCCAAGCGTCTGCAGCGTCACATCCACCTGCGCTTTGCCAAACAGCCCGATCGAGGCGATCAGCAGCAAGGCGCCGGTGCCAACCGCAACCGATAAGGCGCATAGTCCGGTGCGCAAGGGGTTTTCCCGCAGATTGCCAAGGGCCAGCCAAAATAAATCGACAAGCCTCATGCCGCCACCTCGACCGGCGTACCGTCCGTCAGGTCGTCCGACGGCGAAAGGATCACAACCTCTCCGGCCGTTAGCCCCTCGGTGATCTCCGTGACTTCCTCCAATAGATAACCTGTCGTGACCGCTTTTTGCACTGCCCTGCCATCCTGCACACAGAATACATATTCCTGCTCGCCGCGCTGGCATACCGCTTCATAGGGTACGGCGACCGCCTGGGGATGATAGTCGGTAAATATTTTAGCCGTAACCGAGTAGCCGGGCCGCAGCCCTTCGGTGCTTCCCCGCAGCGGCAGCACCGCTTCCACCGTCGCCTCCCCGCTCTCCCCTGTCAAGCTGACTGCGCGGACCGCAACGGGCGATATCGAAGCGACCGATGCGCTGTACACCCGTTCCCCGGCAGCGGCCGCTGTAATGTTCGCCATCTGGCCGCGCTGCAAATCGCCTGCATAGACCTCGGGAGTGCGCACCCGAACCTGCATATTTTTCAGGTCCGCGATCTGTACGCAGGGTACCTCCGACCACACCTGCTCATTCTCCATCGGAAGCGCAAGAACCGTACCCGAAACGGGCGCCCGTATCGCATCCCGCTCCTCCGCGGCCACCGTCTGATCGGATGATTCGGAAAAAGATTTCCAAACGCTCTGGAAGCTTGATGCCTCCAGCTCCCTGCCTCCCCGCGGCACAAGCGAACAAAGGATGTCTCCAGCCTCTACGGAATCCCCTACCGCAGCGTATACCGCTGTTACCACCGCGTTTTCATAGGGACATACCGCAACACTGTCGGCCGCTTCCACGGTACCCTGCACGGTGATGCTGTTGTAAATATCCTGTGCGGAAGCGACCGCCGTCTGTACGGCTGCCGGCTCCGGTGCGCGGAAAAAGCAGGCCGCCCCCAGCATTACCGCCAGCACCACCGCAGTCACAGCCAAAACAATACGCGCTTGTTTTTCCATAAAATAACCGACCTCCCGCCGCAGACTACTGATAGTCTGCGGCAAAAAGGCCGGATTTACTCCCGTATTTTTTGTAGTAATTTGCAGTTTTACAATACCGCACGAATCGCATCGGCGGCCGTGCGCACCCGCACGATATTCATTTTTTTCGTCAGCGCCTCATCGATGTCCTGCATCGGCATGATGCAGGTATGGAAGCCAAGCCGGTACGCTTCGTTGATCCGCTGCGCTGCGCCCGACACCGCGCGCAGCTCGCCGGTAAGCCCGATCTCCCCAAAGCCCATTACCCCTTCCGGCAGGGGCTTGTCCCGAAAGCTGGACGCGATCGCCAGAACCATGGGCAGGTCAACCGCAGGCTCGTCCAGGCGCATGCCGCCGACCACATTGACATATACATCCGAGGACGAAAGGAAAAAGCCGCAGCGTTTTTCCAGAATCGCCAGCAGAAGCACCATCCGGTTATAGTCCACCCCGGCCGCCGTGCGCCGCGGCACACCGAACTGTGTTTTTGCCGCGAGCGCCTGCACCTCGGCAAGCAGAGGGCGGCTGCCCTCCATCACACAGGCGATACAGTTGCCGGAGGTGCCCTGCGGGTGTCCGGCCAGCATGGCCGCCGAAGGATTGTTAACCTCCAGCAGACCATGATCGCTCATCTCAAATACGCCGATTTCGTTGGTGGAGCCGTAACGGTTCTTTGCCGCGCGCAGACAGCGGAACGGCCCTGTCGTCTCTCCCTCAAAATACAGCACGCAGTCCACCATATGCTCTAAAATTTTGGGTCCCGCCAGCGTCCCCTCTTTGTTGACATGGCCGACGATAAAAATAGTCACATTTTTATTTTTGGCGTACTGCATCAGGCTCATCGCACATTCCTTGATCTGCGTTGTACCGCCCGGCGCGGCGGTCAGATCCCGTTTATACACGGTCTGGATCGAGTCCACGATCAGGATATCCGGCTCCATCTGCTCAGTTTCCTGGATGATCTGCTCCATATCCGTTTCGGACAGAATGTATAGCTCCGGCGAGGAAATCTGCAGCCGCGCCGCGCGCAGCTTGATCTGCCGGAGGGATTCCTCCCCCGATACATACAGCACCTTGGCGTTCCGGCACATCTCCTGGCACATCTGCAGCAAAAGCGTGGATTTGCCGATTCCCGGCTCGCCGCCGACCAAAACAAAGGAGCCATGTACCGCGCCGCCGCCCAAAACGCGGTCGAGCTCCCCGATACCGGAATGGAACCGCGCCTCATCCCCGCTTTCAATCTCGCTGAGCGGCACCGGCCGCGATGCGCCGCGCGGGAAGCTGTTGGTCCCGCGGGCCGCTGATTCCGGCTGTATCTTGAACTCGCTCATTGTGTTCCAAGCGCCGCACGAAGGGCATTTCCCGAACCATTTTGGGCTTTCATAGCCGCAGTCGCTGCACAAATAAACCGATTTTTGTTTCATAATTCCTCCGTCAGCCGCCATTTACATATTGCAGGTATCCGCGCAATATGCAGGCGGCAAGCTTTTTATGGTAGTCTGGATCGTTCAGCTTCATTTCCTCTTCCGCATTGGATAAAAAACCGCATTCGACGATCACCGCCGGACAGGTGAGCTTTTTCATCAAATAGATCGAGCTTTCCGCCTGCTTGGCCTGACGCCGGTTTTCCGGATCGCAGCCGTAAATCAGGCTGTTCTGCAGGTATTCCGCCAGAACGCGGCCGCCCGCATGGTTGGCGGAATAAAACACCTGCGCTCCATGGTATTGCGGATCGCTGAACTTGTTCAGATGGATGCTGAGAAATATCGGATTTGCCGCCTGCTGCACGATCTGCTCCCGCGCCTTGATATCCGAAATTTTATTTTCCCTCACCGGTCGGGAGGGGTCGTAATCCAAGGCGTTCGTATCCGGCCGTGTCATCACTGCCTGCACACCGAAAAAACCGGCCAGGCCATACAGCCGCTGTGCAATGCTTAAATTGATATCCTGTTCGGCTGTGCCGTTCGACCCAACCGCGCCGCCGTCAAAACCGCCATGTCCCGCGTCGATCACCAGTGTGCGGGAGGCGCGGCTTTCCGCTATTGTCTGCACAATACCGCTGCTGTGAACCGCAGTCAGGCCGGCCAGCAATCCGACCATTACGCCAAGCACCATTCTTTTTCCCATCTTGATCTGCATCGCGCGCACCTCCGTGCTCCAAACATATGCGCGACTTGTTTTTATTATAATCCACTTCATAGCGTGGTGCAATAAAATCGTTGTTACCGGCACAAAATCATGCTATGATACAATTATAAAAATGGAGGGGTATGGGTTATGAACAAGCTACTTGCAGTGATCGATTATCAAAATGACTTTGTGACCGGCTCGCTCGGCTTTGACGGTGCCGCCGCGATCGACGATGGGATCGCCCACCTGGCCCAGGCGTATCTGGCGCAGGGGGATCACGTCTTATTCACCTATGACACCCATGACGACCTGTATTTGGAGACGCGGGAAGGGCGCGCGCTGCCCATTCCCCACTGCAATCCAAAGGAACAGGGCTGGCGCCTTTATGGGAAAACGCAGGAGCTATGCTGTGAGACCTGTGCCAATCATCAAATCCACAACATCTGCAAGCACACCTTTGGCATGCCGCCGGCAGAGCTTGCCAAGCTGGGAAGTGAGCTTCCCGATTTGAAGGAGATCATGGTCGTAGGCGTTGTGACGAATATGTGCGTCATTTCCAATGCCGCGCTCCTGCAGGCGCAATGGCCGGAAGCCCAGATTATCGTGGATGCTTCCCTGTGCCGCAGCTTTGACCCTGTCCTGCATGAAAAGGCGCTCGATGTGATGCAGGGGCTGCAAATGACCGTTATCAACCGCTGAAAAGAGGGACCGCATAAGCGGTCCCTCTTTTCCGTTTAATCGATCTCCCATACCGTGGTACGGCCGTAGTCGTCCACAATTTCCAGTTCTACCGTCAGCGCCTCCAACGGTTCCCTGACCGTCCAGTCCGGCTCTGCATACAGGTAGATTTCATGCAGCATATGGAGCGCTAACTCCTCCTCGGTTGCGTTAATCATTACGTTCATGCGTTCGAGTTCTTCGTCTCCCTTGCGCAGAATGAGCGCCGCGCTCTGGGGTGCGACACGCATGGACGGAGCAAGGGAATACACTTGAATCTCCAAATACCCCGATACATGTGTCCCGCTCCAATTGGATGTAATACCTCCGGTCTGCCATCTCGAACTGAACTGCAGCGTGTAGGCATCCTCCACGCCTGTCAAATGGTCCACCAAAATATTACGAACCATGCCACTCTCTTTATCTGTCAATACCAGATAAACCGAAAACGCATCCCGCATGGGGATTTCCGTATCGCCGGAATAGGCGTTGTCCTGACCCAACAGCGCACCGCAGGTCCAGCTGGACGAACCGCTTTGGAGGGAGAACTTCGCGGTTTCGTTTTCCGGATGCAGTTCTTTCGGTCGGGCATAAATTGACACATGCAGCATCTCCGCAAGCTGTGCGTTCGGATCATACTGCAAATCATAGGACACATCGAAATCTGCCAGCGCGCTTTCCTCCTGCGCGCCGGACTGCGGGATATAAACGGTATCCGTTCGCTCCGGCATGGCATTGACCTGCGCCTGCAGTCCCTCTACACGCTCCTGCAGGCGTCCGATCCATATGAGGGACACAAGATTACACAAAGCCACTACCAGAACAAGCAGCACAGCCGCGATCGCAAACCACCTGATTTTCCCTGTCAGCACCGGCTGCTTCAGAGGGGCGACTGGGGCTGCTGCGTTTTCCGGTTCCGTGGATTCACTTTCCGGCAGCCTGCTGTCCGGACGCAGAATCGCATCGACCGGCACGCCAAATATCCGCCCCAGTTCCACCAGATTATCCATGCCCGGCACCGCCTGATCCGCTTCCCATTTGGATACCGCCTGGCGCGATATCCCCAGTTGGTCCGCCAGCGCCTCCTGGCTCATGCCTGCCCTCCGGCGCAGGGCTGCTATTTTTTCGCCCGTAGTCATTTGATCACCGCCTTTTCTTTATTTCAGGCTACCGCTTTTCCTCTGAAAATGCCACCAACCGGTCGTTTCTTTTTGTCAACCAACGGTTGACATGCGCGAAAGGGACAAATAAAGCCCCGAAAGACGTCTCTTCCGGAGCTTTTTTCAGCCTTATGTAAACCGGTTTATTCTATGCCCTCATTTTCCCCTTCGGAGCGATTATTGAAAGCATATTCCGCGCACTTTTCTTTCGCTTCTTCCTCTGTTGCGTAAGGACAGGCACGGACGCGGCCCTCTGTTTCGGAAAACGCTACACAAAGCTTTTCCGTCCCCGTTGCGAAGCGGCGGCGGAACAGGCACCAAAGCTTCTTCATTTGTAATTCTCCCTTTCTTGTCGTCAAACTCTGGTTTAATTATAGCGTGCGCCCAACCGATTGTCAACGAGATTGATAAATAAATATCAATAGCGGTTATTCGCCAAAAAATTCCTCATGAATGGCTTTGACTGCCTTTTCGCTGTCTTCTTCGTTAATCAGGACAGATATCTTGATCTCCGAAGTGGAAATCATGCGGATATTGATTCCGGCCATGGCCAGCGCTTCAAACATTTTGGAGGCCACGCCTGCGGAAGACGCCATGCCTGCGCCAACAATGGAAACCTTCGCTACTTTGGTGCTGATCGACACGTCCTCATATCCCAGCATTTCGGCATTGTCCCGCAGGATTTTTCCCACACGGTCCGCATCATCCTGCCGTATGGTAAACGAAATGGATTTTTTGTTATCGCGGCCGACGGACTGCAGGATAATATCGATATTTACGTTATGCTTGGCCATCAGCGAAAACACCTTGAACGCGGTGCCGGGCGTATCGGAAACATTGATAATCGCAACACGGGCGCAGTTATTATCACGGGCGACCCCCGAAACGTTCATTTTTTCCATGTGAGAACCCTCCTTGACTTTTGTACCCGGATTGCGGGTAAAACTCGAAATGACCTCCAGGTCGACGTTATACTTCTTTGCCATCTCAACGCTTCGGTTGTGCAGGACCTGCGCGCCGAGCGAGGCCAGCTCCAGCATCTCATCATAGGTGATCGCTTCCAGCTTGCGCGCGCCGGGTACGATACGCGGATCGGTCGTGTACACGCCGTCCACATCCGTATAAATCTGGCACAGGTCCGCGCCCAGCGTTGCCGCGATCGCAACCGCAGTCGTATCCGACCCGCCGCGGCCGAGCGTTGTCAGGTCGCCCATTTTGTTCAAGCCCTGGAAGCCTGCGACGATGCAGATTTTCCCGTTATCCAATTCCGCCTTCAGCCGGTCGCCCGAAATGCGCTTGATGCGCGCGTCCGAATAATTGCTGTTGGTTTCCAGCCCAATCTGCCAGCCGGTCAGCGAGACCACGGAAAAGCCGAGCTTCTGAATCGCCATCGCGAGCAGGGACATGGAGATCATTTCCCCTGTGTTGAGCAGCACATCCATCTCCCGTTTGGAGGGATGGTCGTTCAGCTCTGCCGCCTTTGCGATCAGGTCATCCGTTGTGTCGCCCTGCGCGGATACGACGACAACAACCTGGTTGCCCGCCTGTGCCGTTTTCGTCACAATGTCCGCCACGTTTTTCAGGCGTTCGGTATTTGCCACCGAGGTTCCGCCAAATTTCTGCACAATAAGACTCATACTTGTTACGTTTCCTCCTTATATCGCCTACCGTCAAAAACGGTCCTGCTTCAAATACGCTTGACTGTCGCGCCGACCTCATCACAGCGAAGCTGCACCGCATGCCAGTGCGGATATTTTTCCGCACACAAGGCCTGCGCGCGCGCGGCGTAGTCACGGTCCCCCTTATAGACCATTGCGATAATAGACGGGCCGGCGCCCGAGATAAATGCGCCTAACGCCCCCAGCTCCTTTGCCTCCCGTATGATGTCCTCCCCGTTTTCGATCAGGCCGAACCGGTACGGCTGGTGCAGACAGTCCCTTGTCGCAACATCCAGATTATCCAGCTTTCCGGTCGTCAGCGAGCCTGCAAGCAGGGCGGCGCGCGCTAAATTATAGACCGCGTCATGATGCGCAATCGTCTTGGGCAGCGCGGCGCGCGCTTTTTCCGTTGACAGCTTAAAGTCAGGGATAAACACAATAAAGTCAATGGCGCTGTGTACCGGCACGCGCACATGGTGTACATGCCCGTTTTCCAGCAGCGCAACGCAGAAGCCACCGAGAATCGCCGGTGTGGAATTATCCGGATGCCCCTCGATCGTTGCGGCCAAATCGATCACAGCCTGCCGGTCAAGCGGCTCGCCCAGCATCTCATTCGCTCCCATAATCCCCGCCACTGTGCAGGCGGAGGAGGAACCGAGCCCTCTTGTCTGCGGGATCGCACAGTCTTCGACGATGCGCAGCCCGTTCAGGCTGTAGCCACATTCATCATACACCTTTTTCGCGCATTGGTAAATCAAATTCCGCGAATCCTTGGGAATTAACTGACCGTTTTTATCCGAAATATCAATGTGGTCGCATTCTTCCATCTCGATAATATTATAAAGCTCAAGCGCAATGCCGATGCTGTCATAGCCCGACCCCATATTTGCGCTTGTCGCGGGTACCGTTACCCTTACCATGTGTTTTCCCCCTTAGAGCATGCGCATCGCCGCGCAGACCTTGCCGCAGGCGTTGAGCTGCTGGATTTTTTTCTGCATATCGGCGGTCGCCAGTTTGCTGGTTTTCACAACCACCACGCCGTCGACCGGTTCTGTCACACTTTCGACCGGCAAAACCGCTTCCAGATCTTTCTGGCTGCCCTTGAACCGGACATACCATGCGCTTTGCAGCGTATCCAACGGCCGAAGCAAACAGCGCGAACCATCCCCCCACATAATACGGCGGCGGTGGTCACGGTGTTCCACGCAGTCCATCATATCCGCCACGACTGCGGAGGCTGTCGCCAGCTTGCCGGCTCCTTTTCCGTAGAACATGACCTCCCCCGTGGCGTTGCCGTTAATCATGATCGCGTTGAACACATCCTCCACCGCAGCCAGCGGGCTTTCCTTGTGGATCAGGTGCGGCGCAACATATGCATACGCGGTTCCATCCTCGCAGCGCACGGAACGGCCCAGCAGCTTGATCACGCAGCCCAGCTTATCCGCGTTGGCCACATCCTCAAGCGTTATTTTCGTGATGCCCTCGCAGGAAACCGCATCCGGATCGAACTTATCCCCAAAAGCCAGGTCGGAAAGAATGCAGATCTTACGGCAGGCGTCATGCCCTTCAATATCCGCTGTGGGGTCCTTTTCCGCGTAGCCGTTGAGCTGCGCCTGTTTCAGCGCGTCCTCGAAGGTGACGCCGTTATGGATCATCTGGGTCAGGATATAATTTGTCGTTCCGTTGAGAATACCGCAGATTTCGTCGAACTCATTTGCCGCGAGGCACTGCAGCATGGGGCGGATAATCGGAATACCGCCGCCGACCGATGCCTCGAACATATAATTTACACCGTGCGCCTGCGCAATCTGGAGCAATTCCTCCCCTCGGGTCGCGACCAGCTCCTTGTTGGAGGTGCAGACGCTCTTGCCGGCCTGCAGGCAGCGCTTGGTGAACTCATACGCCGCGCCGACGCCGCCCATGACCTCAGCCACGACCGAAATCTCCGG
The DNA here is from genome assembly GCF_054658635.1 of Agathobaculum sp. TL06. NCBI lineage: Bacteria > Bacillati > Bacillota > Clostridia > Eubacteriales > Butyricicoccaceae > Agathobaculum > Agathobaculum sp. TL06. Next base: position 41,643 of record NZ_BAAGGY010000001.1, on the reverse strand, counting down.
ATCGTTTTCTATAACGGAAAAATCCGTTACAAATTTATTCCCATACGGCAATGCGGAAAAATCGCGCAGGTCGAGTACATATTTCACCTCAACCGGCTCCCCCAGCACACGGGCGATTTTTTCCGCGTTCATTTCAAATACCTCATATACGCCGGAGCCAACCGTGCCATGGCCCATGATAGCTGCTTTCACCATACGTCATTCTCTTCCTTTCGGCTGTTCTCTTATTCGGATGCTAAAATTTCCACCTTGTTTACGCCCTCCAGCGCTTCCGCCCGATGCACCAGCTCTTCGACGGAATATTTCATTTCACCGGTGCGCGCGGCTATCGTGACCGAGGCCTGCCCCCGCATGGGGATGGATTGGTTCACCGTCAGCAGGTTGGCGCCGGACCGCGCCATAAGCCCCAGAATACTCGACAGCATCCCAGGCTGATCGTGCAGCATGAAATGAAATGTTACAATCCGGTCGGTCGTCGCCTCAAAAAATGGCCGGACGCCATCCTTATATTTGTAATAGGCGCTGCGGGACAGCCCTGCTATTTTCGCCGCCTCGCTTGCGGTGGCCGCCTTTCCAGAGGCAATCGCTTCGTTTGCTTCGATCACGCGCTGAAACACCTCGGGCAGCAATGTCCGCTCGACCAGATAATATTTTGGCTTAATCATGCGTTGTCCTCCCTAAAAAGACAGATGTCTTTTTCACGCTTTCCTATCATACCATATGAACCCCTGCAAAGCAAGGGAATATGTGATAAAATTCTTGTTTTTCACAAAATCCTTTTGTATGATTCGACAAAGCTGTATCCGATTTCTTGGCAAATCCAATATGGCTTAATTCCCTAAACTATGATATACTAAAAAACATGTGAAATTAGAGACGGAGAATCGCACTATGCAACAAAAAAACGGAAATGGCACCTTTACCTCGAAAGTAGGATTTGTTCTTGCCGCAGTCGGCTCCGCGGTCGGCATGGGAAACATCTGGATGTTTCCATACCGCACAGGGCAGTACGGCGGCGCGGCGTTCCTGATTCCTTACCTGCTGTTTGTCGCTCTGTTTGGATACGTCGGCCTGTCGGGCGAATTTGCGTTCGGCCGCCTGACCGGCACCGGACCGATCGGCTCCTATGAGCACGCGATGAAAAGCCGCGGCAAAAAAGGCGGCGCTTTTCTCGGCGCAATTCCGCTGTTTGGGTCGCTCGGCATTGCGATCGGCTACGCCATTATTGTCGGTTGGGTGGTCCGCAGCGCATTTGGCGCGCTGACCGGCGCCTTGATGCACACGGAGCCGGAAGCATTCTTTTCCCAGATGAGCAGCACACATTTGTCCAGCGTTCCCTGGCACACGATCGTTGTGCTGATGACGGTTGCCATACTGATCTACGGTGTGTCGGGCGGCATCGAAAAGATCAATAAAGTTATGATGCCTGCATTTTTCATCCTGTTTTTGATTATCGCGGTGCGCGTCGCTTTCCTGCCCGGCGCACTGGATGGTTACCGGTATCTGTTTGTCCCCCAATGGGAGTTTCTTTTGAATCCCAAAACCTGGGTCATGGCGATGGGGCAGGCGTTCTTTTCCCTTTCCGTCACAGGCTCCGGTATGATCATTTACGGCAGCTATCTGAGCAAAAAAGAGGATATCGTCCACTCCTCCACGATGACCGCGCTGCTCGATACCTGCGCGGCTATGCTCGCCGGCTTTGCCGTTATCCCATCGGTCTTTGCATTTGGGCTTGATCCCGCATCCGGCCCCAAGCTGCTGTTTATCACTCTGCCCCGCGTCTTTCAACAAATGCCGATGGGGCGGCTGTTTGCTTTCCTGTTCTTCCTTTCCGTCCTTTTTGCCGGCATCACATCGCTTGCCAACATGCTCGAGGCGGTTTCCGAAGCGGCGCAGACCCGTCTCAAGCTCAAGCGGAAAACCGCTGTTGTGCTTTCCGGCATTGCAACGCTTGCTGTCGGCCTTCTGATCGAGCAGGAGGCGCTGATGGGCAGATGGATGGATATTATTACGATCTATGTGGTTCCGATCGGCGCGATTCTCGGCGCGGTCATGATTTATTGGGTGCTGGGCGTCAAGGAGATCAAAAAAGAGCTTATGCTTGGTCGGGAAAAACCGCTCAGCCGTGTATTTGATCCTCTCGCAAAATATGTGTATGTTTTCCTGGCAGCGCTCGTCGTCGTATTCAGCTTCCTGATCCCCGGCGGCATTGGCTGACGTTTATTTTGGATATCATAGCAGACAATAAAAGGGCTTCCCCTTAAGGGGAAGCCCTTTTATTCTTCCAGAAAGAAAATGCTTTCTACCGGCTGCTCCAATAAGCGGGCAACCTTCATCGCCAATTCCAAGGTCGGATCATATTTGTTATTTTCCATTGCCACCACGGTCTGGCGCGAAACACCGAGCAGCTTTGCCATATCCTCCTGTCGCAGGCCGCGGGCTTTCCGCAGCGCTTTGATACCGTTCTTCATATATCTTCACTCATATCATCATAATCCCGATAGCAAGCATTGCTCCCAGCGCACCGACTGCAAGGCCGAATACCAGCACGATCAGCAGAGTCTTCCACAGCGGATAGGGCTTATATTCCTCGTCGCCCTCCGTATACCGATGCCGCAGCGCAAGTGTGGCGATCGATTGTGTCAGCACGCCCAGCAACAGAACGCCGTTGGAAAGCGGCATGCTTTCATTTTTAACAAATACGCTGTAAAGGGTACACCCCAGCAAGCCAAACAGCATAACCGTGTATGCAATAGAGATTGCTTTGTATTGGATCATACGCTCCATCTCGTCCGCCCGCTGCATCCCGGGCTGCAAACCAAGCTTATCGGCCAATGCGGTGAAACGCAGCGGCCGCCTTCTCCCGATCCATATAAACAGAGCAAGAAAACCAACCAGAAACACAATTGGCAGCGCCATCAAAATATAGCTCTTTGCTCCCATATCAAACCCTCCCGCTCTTTCGTGTAATATCAAACTTATTTTACATTTTCAGCATACCGCACACCCACAAAAATGTCAAGAGTTTTTGACTTTTCTCCACAAAAGAAATCCCACGGGTTGGCTTGACAGTGATAAGGAAGTAAATCACTTATCAACTGTTAGCTGACGGTTTTCGGGTGCATACGAAACTCCCGTCTGATTCCTAACAGGAATTAGGCGGGAGTTTTTCTTGTTAACAGAGCCTATATTGGAGGATAGCATTATGAAAACATTACTTTCCTGTGAGTTTAATATCGACACCGCCTGTGTGGAACTGAACTATTCTAACGGAAGCATAATTTCCATTAACTGCACCGCTGTTGAGGATGAGGTGGCGAATAATCGTTTCCAGCGGTCTGAACTGGACTGGCTCATCTACAACGATCCGCTGTCCTATGCAGAATTGATTTTGAATGGCGATCCGGAAGAATACCTGCGAACCGTAACGGAGGCTCCACAGTTAGATTTCGATTCATAAGCAAAGCCGCCAGAGGCACATCCATGCGATGCTGCTTCTGGCGGCTTTTTTACATTTTGTCAATTAAAGCAAACACTACGGCTTGTTGCTCTTCACTCAATCTTGACCATCGTTCCAGGAGCTTCCTTTGTGAATCAGTCAGAGAAACCGGTGAATCTTCTTCTGCGAATAGCTGAGAAAGCGTGATGCCAAAAGCCATGCAGATTTTTTCCAACGACGGAATAGTGGGAACCATATTCTTGCGATACCACGAGGAGATCGTAGATTGAGGCAAACCAGAGCGTTCTGCAAGCTGATACTCCGTCCAGCCCCGCTCCTCTCGATATGTGGTTATGGCAGAGAGAATATCTTTCACCTGCATCACCCCTTTGCTTGTGTTCTTCGTAAATTATACTTTTGTTTGTCGTTGCTCTTTAATAATTTTAATCGTATAATTTTAACGATATACACAAGCAAAAGGAGAATGATTTCAGTGAGCCAGAAAAGCTGTTTCTTTATTGGGCACAGAGAAACACCGGAAGAAATTTACCCAGTGCTATGCGCCGCTGTTGAGGAGCATATAGTCCGCTACGGCGTTACTGAATTTATTGTTGGCCGTTATGGATGTTTTGACGGTCTTGCGGCAAAAGCCGTAAAAACCGCAAAACAAACCCATCCAGAAGTCGAACTGACATTATTGCTGCCGTACCATCCAGCAGAGCGCCCGATTCCTGTACCGGATGGATTTGACAGTACCTACTATCCTCCAGGGATGGAAAATGTCCCTCGTAAGGTTGCTATTGTCAGGGCAAATCGGTATATGGTCGATCATACTGATTTCCTCATTGCCTATGCGTGGCACCCTGCCAGCAATGCAAGAGATCTTCTCGAATATGCAAGAAAAAGAGAGGGAAAGGGATTAATCCATGTGACAGCCTTGCCCCATAACGATTTATAAGAAAAAGTCATTACTTTAATATAGTTTTTTATCTTGCGAAAAGTAATGACTTTGTGCTAAAATTGAATCGACATATTTTGCCGAAAAGAGGTGGTTTTGTGGCGAAAAAGAGGTCCGCTTCTACCGTGACGCCGGATTATGAAGCGATTACATCATTTCAAAAGGGCCAGGCTTCACGCATTTTCAAGGAAGTGAACGAGCAGGACAAAGTTTTGATTGTCAGCAAGCAAAACAAGCCGCAGAACGTCGTTATCTCATACGAACGGTATAAGAGACTCAGGGAAGAGGGAGCAGATATATGAACATCAATGAACAGGCCAATTTTATATGGAGCATAGCCGATTTGCTGCGTGGCGATTTCAAACAGAGCGAATACGGCAAGGTGATTCTGCCCTTTACTGTGCTGCGTCGCTTTGACTGTGTACTTGCACCTTCCAAGGCAAAAATTTTGGAAGCCAATAAGACTTTGACGGTCAGCAACAAGCGCCCTATTTTTAAGCGCATGACTGGCCATGATTACTATAATGTCAGCCAGTTTGATTTCGAAAAACTGATGGATGACAGCAACGCTATCGAAGCCAATCTGCGGGATTACATCAATGGCTTTTCCGAAGATGTCCGTGAAATCATGGACAACTTTGAAATTTTCGGGGTAATTGATCGTCTATCAAGGGCGAATCTACTTTATCTGGTTGTGCAGCGTTTTGCGGAGATTGATATGAGCGATACCCAGATTGATAATCTGGAAATGGGATATATGTTCGAGGAATTGATCCGGCGATTTTCTGAGCAGTCCAACGAAACCGCTGGTGAGCACTTCACGCCCCGTGAGGTAATCGAACTAATGGTAGAAGTGCTGCTCGATCCCGATATGGACGAAATTGCGAATACCGACGGAAAGGTCATCACCATTCTGGACCCGGCCTGCGGCACGGGTGGAATGCTGTCCGTTGCCCAGAACAAAATGGAGTCTCTGAACAGCACGACCCAGGTAATCCCCTTTGGGCAGGAATTAAACCCCGAAACATACGCAACGTGCCGTTCCGATATGATTTTGAAAGGTAATACCAACAGCCGTATCGTTTTGGGAAACAGCTTCAATGAGGACGGATTCAAGTCCCAGACATTTGACTATATGTTGAGCAACCCTCCTTTTGGTGTGGAATGGAAAAAGGTAGAGAAGTTCATTAAGGACGAAGCGGCTTCTCAAGGGTATCGTGGCAGATTTGGCGCTGGTCTGCCCCGCATCTCGGACGGCTCTTTCCTGTTTCTCCAACATCTGATTTCCAAAATGAACCCGCCGGAAAAAGGTGGAAGTCGCATCGGTATTGTATTTAACGGTTCGCCAATGTTCTCCGGTGATGCCGGAAGCGGAGAAAGTGAAATCCGCCGCTGGATTATTGAAAACGATCTGCTGGAGGCTATTATTGGCCTTCCGGATCAGCTGTTCTACAACACCGGCATTACCACTTATATCTGGATTTTGACCAACCGCAAAGAGAACCGCAGAAAAGGCAAAGTGCGTCTGATCAACGGAGCCGGTTTCTTTGAAAAGATGCGCAAGGGTCTCGGCAATAAGCGCAACATAATTAGCCCGGAAAATCGTGCGGAACTGGTGCGCCTGTACAGCACCTACGAGCCGGATGAGAACTATATGGATCTGGATAATGAAGATTTCGGATACCGGAAAATTGTTATAGAGCGACCTCTGCTCGACGAAGATGGTACACCGGTAATCGACCGCAAAGGAAATAGAAAAGCAGATGCCTCCCTTCGTGACTACGAAATGGTGCCGTTGAAGGAAGACATCAACGAATATTTCCGTCGTGAGGTTCTGCCGTTTGTGCCGGATGCCTGGATTGACGAGAGCAAGACCAAAATCGGCTATGAGATTCCGTTTACCCGCTATTTCTACAAATTCACTCCGCTGCGTGACAGTTCTGTGATTATGGAAGATATTAGAGCTCTGGAGGAACGCATCCAAGCGAGCTTGGCGGAGGTGTTTGCCGAATGAAGAAATATTCAGATTATAAAAATAGCAGCGTTCCATGGATCGGAGAGATTCCTACTACCTGGAATCTTTCACAGCTGCGCTACGTTATTGAATGTCTTGACGGAAAAAGAGTTCCTGTTGAGCTTAATTTGCGTGCCGATATGCAAGGAAATATCCCGTATTGGGGAGCAGGCAACATTGTTGATTACGTTGACAAGGCATTGTTTGACGAAGAGCTTGTTCTCTTAGGTGAGGATGGTGCCCCTTTTTTTGATCATACACGTCCCGTGGCTTTTCATATTACTGAACCCATATGGGCAAACAATCACATCCATGTACTGCGAATAAAGGAGAATGCTGACCCAAAGTATATTGTTTATGTGCTTAATGCCGTTGATTATAAAGAATATATAAATGGGGCTATCCTTAACAAATTGACGCAATCGGCGATGAACCGAATAAAGATACCGCTTCCACCGTTAAGTGTTCAAAAGAAAATTTCAAAGCATCTCGATAAAAAAGTAGCTGCCATCAACGCACTACTCACACAAAAGGAATCTCTTGTTACTCTACTGCAAGAAAAGCGGACAACCACTATAAACAATGCGGTCACAAGAGGTATAAAAACTACGGCTAAAATGTACGAAAGTAGTGTTGAATGGCTGGGCGAAGTCCCCGAAAATTGGAGAATTGTTCCGGCAAAGGCATTGTTTGCTCAAAGCAAAGAAACCCGCCACGAAACAGATGTTCAGCTAACTGCCAGCCAAAAGTATGGCATTATCTCTCAAGAAGATTATATGGAAAAGCAAAGCTATAAAATTGTTTTGGCCGATAAAGGACTGGAAAACTGGAAGCATGTCGAGCCCAACGATTTCATAATCAGTCTGCGTAGCTTTCAAGGCGGGTTGGAAATCAGCTATATTCCAGGGTGCATCACGTGGCATTACATTGTTCTGAAGCCTAAGGCGGGTGTGGAACCGGAGTATTTCAAGTGGCTGTTCAAGTCTCCCCGATATATTCAGGCATTGCAGCGCACGGCAAACTTTATCCGTGATGGTCAAGATTTGAGATTTTCAAACTTTGTGCAGGTTCCTCTCCCCTTGATTCCAATGGATGAGCAAAAAGACATTGCCGAATATTTGAATAAGGAAACCGCACGAATTGACAGCATCATTGCGGATATTACAGAACAGATCGAAAAACTAAAGGAATACCGCCAAAGCGTCATTTCTGAGGTGGTAACCGGAAAGGTGGCAGTAGAATGAACTATCAAGAATTGTCACCGCAAGGCGAAACTTTGCTGAAAGAAATTATCGACCTCCAAGCCAGCGGTCAGGACAATGCGGCTTATTGGAGTAAGCGGTTTGACGGATTATCCATGCAGCAGGATACCCTGCTCCGAGAAACGTTTCGGGAATTAAGAGAATGTGGTTATGTAAAAACACAGTGGGCTGACAACATTCCATATTATCTGTCTCTCACAGTGGATGGTCAAAATTATTTCACTAACAAAAAGGCCGCAAAAAAAGCCGAGAAAAAACTCTCTCGGCGGGAATGGCGGATTGCTGTCATATCGGCCATCATTGGCGGTATGGTTGGACTGATCCCCTGGATTTGCACTTTGATAGGAGGTGGTCAATAATGGCAATCGAAACCAAAGAAATTACATTTGAACAAGAGATTGAATACAGCCTGATTGACCACGGCGGATATATCAAAGGGAATCCCCGTGACTATAATCGTGAATTTGCCATAGACACCAAGCAGCTCTTTCGGTTTCTTCAAGACAGCCAGCCCGTAGAATGGGAAAAGCTGTGCAGAAAACACGGAGAGAATGTGGAAACGGGTTTTCTGAAGAAGCTGTATCGTGATCTTGATACATACGGAACATTATATGTGCTGCGGCATGGCGTTGTAGATGCTCCCGCTAAACTATCCCTGTGCTATTTCAAGCCTGCCAGCGGCATGAACCAAACCAGTCAGGCACTTTATGAGAAGAACATTCTCTCCATCACCCGGCAGGTGCATTATAGCCTGAAAAATGAGAACTCCATAGATGTTGTGCTGTTCATCAATGGATTGCCTGTTGCGACGGTGGAACTGAAAAATCCAATCACCGGTCAGACTGTCGAAAATGCAAAGCGTCAGTACATGAAAGACCGTGATCCCAGAGAACTTCTGCTTTCGTTCAAAGCTCGATGCCTGGTTCACTTTGCCGTGGATACCGAAGAAGTGTGGATGACCACAAAGCTCAATGGCATCAACACCTATTTTTTGCCGTTCAACAAGGGAAACAACGGCGGCAAGGGAAACCCTGTTGGGAACAGCACCTACCGGACTTCGTATCTGTGGGAAGAAGTCCTGCAAAAAGGCAGTCTGCTGGACATTGTACAGAGATTTATCCATTTGCAGGAAGATAAAAAGAATCCTAAAAAGTCTGTTATGATCTTCCCACGTTACCACCAGCTGGATGTGGTCCGCAAGCTCGTTGCCGATGTCTACGCAAACGGAACCGGACACAATTATCTGATTCAGCACAGTGCGGGGAGCGGAAAATCCAACTCTATTTCTTGGCTGGCACACCATCTGTCTAACCTGCACGATAAAAATGACAAGGTTGTATTCAACAGCATCATTGTAATTACAGATCGCCTCGTATTGGATAAACAGCTTCAGGATACCATCTACCAGTTTGAGCACGTAGAAGGCGTTGTGACTAAAATCGACAACAACGCCGCACAGCTGGCAGATGCTTTGAACACAGGTAAGAAAATCATTATTACCACACTTCAGAAGTTCCCGTTTATCCTTGAAAAGGTAGATGATTTAAGCGGCAAGCGGTTTGCGGTCATTGTGGATGAGGCCCATTCTTCTCAGACCGGAGAAGCCAGCAAAAAAATGAAGGCGATCCTGGGAAACGCTGAGGGGCTAACGGAAGAAGAACAGCTCCAAAAGGTTGCGGATGAGGAGGCCAAGGAAGAGCGCAAGCAATCCGACAGCGAGGATGAAATCGCAAAAGAAATGGCTACACATGGCCGGTTGCCTAACCTGTCCTTCTTTGCCTTTACCGCAACACCCAAAGCGAAAACGCTGGAGATGTTTGGAACCCCGGATGCAAACGGTATTCCTCATGCTTTTCACATTTACTCGATGAAGCAGGCCATTCAGGAAGGTTTTATTCTGGATGTTCTGAAAAACTATGTGACCTACGATACCTATTTCAAAATCGGCAAGAAAATTGCCGATGATCCCCGCTATGAAAAAAGCAAGGCAAATAAGGCGCTTGGCAAATTCTTAAGTCTGCATCCGCACAATCTGGCCCAGAAAACCCAGATCATCGTAGAACACTTCCGCACTGTCACCAAAGACAAGATTGGCGGCAAGGCCAAAGCAATGGTAGTGACCGGCTCACGCCTGCACGCAGTCCGGTATTATCAGGAGTTTCAGCGTTACATCAAAAAGATGGGATACGAAAATGAGCTGGGCATCCTGATCGCTTTTTCTGGGACTGTTCATGATGGCGGCGAGGAATATACCGAAGTCAGTCTAAACGGGATAAAAGAAAGCGAACTGCCGGAAAAATTCCACAGCGGCGAGTACCAGGTACTTTTGGTTGCGGAAAAATACCAAACTGGTTTTGATGAGCCGTTGCTGCACACCATGTTTGTAGACAAAAAGCTCAGCGGTGTAAAAGCTGTTCAAACACTCTCCAGATTGAACAGAACCTGCTTCGGAAAAGATGATACATTTGTTCTGGACTTTGTAAATTCTGCCGAGGATATACGAGCCGCTTTTGCCCCGTATTATGAAGAAACCAGTATTGAGGAGACAACAGACGCCAACATCGTATATGAACTGAAATCCAAATTGGATGAGTTTCGTGTGTATTGGCAGAGTGAGATTGAGGCTTTCTCCAAAGCATTTTTCAAGCCTACCAAGAAACAGGGGAATATGGATTTTGGCGTACTCAACAGTTTCCTTGATCCGGCAGTGGATCGGTATAACGGTTTGGATGAGAACGAGCAGGAAGAATTCAAGTCTACCCTCGCAAAGTTTGTTCGTACCTACACATTCCTCACCAACATCATCCGATTAGATGATGCCGACCTGCATAAGTTCCATGCTTACGCAAAATTTCTTCAGAAGAAACTTCCAAAGCGAGATGGCGGCGGTCCTATATTTCTGGATGATGAAGTATCGCTGCAATATTACCGGGTTCAGAAGATTTTTGAAGGGTCTATTGCGCTGGAGCAGAGTGAGCCGTTGCCCAATAAACTTCATCCCGGAAAGCCAAAGCCAGAGGAAGAAAAGGCTCCCCTGTCTGAGCTGATTGATAAAATCAACGAAAAGTTCGGTACAGAGTTTACCAATATCGACAAGGTCTTGGAGCAGATTGTTTCTGATATGGATGCCAATGAGGAATTGCGTGTCCAAGCCCGCAACAATTCACAAGAACATTTCCGGTTTCCCTTTAATGATGCGTTTATGGACGTGGTTATCGGGCGCATGGCGCAGAATCAGCAGTTCTGCGAAAGGGTTCTGGATGACGCCAAGTTCGGAGATACCGTTCGTGATTTGTTGGTAGGTGTTGTCTATGAACGATTGCGGAGCACAACAGGAAGTGGAATCCATCCATAGCTGTTGACATTTATTCATATATTAGAGTGGTTTCTTTACATAATTTGGAATTACAGGTCAGAATGTATTGAATCGCTTTTTGTGCAAAATTCTTGCTGACTGTCGTATCCCACTCTGCCAACCGGACAATCTCCGCTGTTCCAGCCTCAAAATCAAACGAAACCTCACCCCATTCGCCGTCGTTGTCCACCTGATACAGGTAGACAGCGGCGGCGATTTTCTTTTTGCGTTTGGTCTGGGATTTGCGTTTTAGGCGAATTATGTGAAGCACTCCGGCTTCTGTCAGCAGACAGGCCAAATGATCCACGGCTTTACGGTAGGCCCGTTCTGCACCACTGGCCGTGCTGCCCTCAAAGAGGACTGCCAGTTCTTCAAAGGTCAACCGGGTGCTGATGGGACTGACCCGTCCACAGGTCATACAGATGGCGTTTCTCTTTTCCAAAAGGGTTTGTTCCCGGTAATTCAGCTTTTCAAACGCTTCTCGGACAGCTTCAGCCCGGATACCGTTCCATAGAATCTCCGCATAGTCCCAATGGTCATCCCGGCTGACATCCTCTCCGGTTTCTTCGCTGTCCTCATCCTGAATGGTCTGATAAAACGGAACACGGCTTCGATTTTGTCTGGCCAATGCCAAAAACTTTGCTGCGGTTTCCTCGGTACAACCGTTTTTCTGGGCATATTTCTGGATTGCCGCCTGTTCAGACTGACCGGATTGATTGTAGAGCCATGCAATCCCTCGCACAGCCTTGTACTCATCCACATTTTCAAAGGAACCGGCCTCCTCCTGCATCCGGCAGGTCAAAAGAGCGTTCCCGATAAAGTGATGGGCATAGGTCAGAAAATCTGTCCCTTGTGCGGGATCGTATTCCCGCAGACAATCCAGCATGGCAAGCACACAGCCCATTTTGTAGTCCCAAAAGCGTTCTGGGCTATAGCGATCCAACCCCTCCCGCAGCAGGAAACGGCGAACACGGTTATTGAGCCGGTTTTCATAGTGGTGCAGGAAAAAGGAAAACCAGCACAGTTCTCGGCTCTGCACGGCCTGAATGATATAATCACTCGGATTTTCATGGACAGGCGGTTCCGGGGCAAGCTGAAAGATGTGTTCCACTTCCCGCATGGTCAGGCCCTTGGGGTCCGTCAGAAAGCTGTATTTGGCACAGTGGCCGGACAACTCCCATGTCCACGCTGTATCCATTTTCCTTCACCGCCTTTCTGGTATTTCGCTGCTTATTTCTTTTGTACGACCTTCAAAAGTGCATCCTGGGTCATTTCCTGCTCGTAGACAGTGCTGGCATAGCGCTGATCAGAGAGCGCACGGAGCATCTTATCTTTTGCCAGCTTTTTCATAGCTGCTGCCGTTTCTTCATCCAGCTTTCCACGGCGGGTGCTTTGCAGGATGGTATTCATCCGGCGGGTATAAATGGCCTTGATAGGGTGATCGTCTGCAAGCTCCCGCTGCTCCCGGCCTCTCAGATTTCCGATTTGTCGGCAAGTCCGTCCCCGCTGGTCGCCGGGGGCCAGACCGCCGCAGTATTTGGTATGTCGTGCATCAATGGTGAGAAACCATCTGCCGCAGATGGGGCATTTCTTGGGGGCATGGCCCACACAAAGTCCCTCAAACAGATCGGAACGGAACATCCCCACAAAGGAGACATAGTGCATCCGCTTGACCAACTGCGGCTCCGTCTTTCCGGGCCGAATGGCGGCTACATACTGCACCGAAGCATTGGTCAGAGTCATCCAGGCCGGGTTATCCAGCGACAGAGTTGGCTCACCTTTGAAGAACTGTCCGAACATTGCCGCATAACCGTCCGGGGTACGGTCATAACCTGGTTCATTCAACTGCTCTGCAAATTTCGTCAAGGCTTCCTTGTACTGCCCCAGAGAATAACTCAAATGCCCCAGTACCTGCACGATTCGCACGAGCATGGTTGCCTTGCCATGCTGCCCAGTCAAAGCACAAATCAGCTGCTCCTGCTGAGTGAGCTGCAAATAGGCTTTGGCATCCTCCATGTATTCTTCGGAAAATATGGCTGCAAGTTTTTGCTCAAAATAGCTTCGATTCAGTCGGGAGAAGGGTGGTGTAACCTGCAAAAAGGAGATGATCTCGTCAGCGGCTTGCTGCACCTGCGGCAGCAGCTCCATATCCACGGAACCGGTGTTCATCCCCTGAAGCAGCTGGTTCAGCACATTGCAGGGAGTATCCAGATTTTCAATGGTGATGTCCGGGATGTTCAGCACCTCGCAGCCAATGGTTCCTGCGGGCATCGTACACCCCTCATAGGTTACGGTGTCCTGCCAGAAATCCAGAGATAAAACAGCATGGTTGATAATCTGATCCATCTTCTCCCTCCTGTCATGTTTTTCTATTTTCATAATAGCACACAATTAAATTCTTGTCATGTTTTTTGAAAACGACTTGTCATGCCATTAGCCTGTTTTTTTCGATTTTCCCCATAACCTATACAGAGGGGTGAGAAAACTACCCCATCAAAAAGGAAATGGAGGGAATCTGTATGAATTTATTTGAAGTGGTGAAAGCCAATATTAACACACAGGAAGCAGCGCAAACGTATGGAATTGACGTCAATCACTATGGTATGGCACTGTGTCCGTTCCATAATGACCGTCATCCGAGCCTGTATATATCGGATGACCACTACCACTGTTTTGCCTGTGGGGAGCATGGGGATGTGATCGACCTGACCGCCAAACTGTTTGACCTTCGGCTGTATGATGCGGCCCGAAAACTGGCATCGGACTTTCACCTTGTACTGGACAAGCCCTTGCCAGAATCAATTCGCCAAAAATTAAGGCACAAAACCAAAGCACAGCAGCTTCGTGAGAACGAGCAGCTGTGCTTTTCTGTTTTGAACCAGTATCGGCGGTTGCTCCTGGATTGGGAAAGGCAATATGCACCGCAAGCGCCGGAAGATGTGTTGGACGAGCGGTTTGTGGAAGCCTGCCACCGTCTGCCCTGGGCAGAGTATCAGCTGGACATTCTGCTGCAAGGCGATTCCTATGAACGAGGCGAAGTCGTGAGTGAACTAACGGCAAACGGATACATCTGCAAATTACAGACCCGTCTGAGAGAGGAGCGATACCATGAATAACCCTGTTTGGATTGATGATAAGGGGAAAATCGTCGAACCGGAATACTGCCGGGATTTCCTGTCCCAGCATCCCATGCGCTGTATCAACGACCGCTTTTATACTGTGGATGGCCCATTGCCCGATGAGAGCAAATTGAAGCGCACGATTTATGAGGAAATCTCGCCCTGGCTTCACGCCAAGGTCGCACAGACGGTGGAGCAGATAATCAAAGCGTTGAAGCTGGCGGCATACACAGAACCGTTGACCCTGCAATGTGACCGCATCCATGTGGCGAACGGCACTTGTTTCCTGGATGGCACCTTTACGGAGGAAAAAGAGTATTGTGGCAACCGCCTTCCGGTGTCCTATCGGGCAGATGCTCCTGCACCGGAACACTGGCTGCACTTCCTTTCAGAACTGTTGGAACCGGAGGATATTCCCGCCTTGCAGGAGTATCTGGGCTATTGTCTAATCCCCTCCACCAAGGGCCAGAAAATGCTCATGCTGATTGGCAAGGGAGGCGAGGGCAAAAGCCGCATCGGTGTGGTGATGAACGCCATTTTCGGGCTCAACATGAACACCACTTCCATCCAGAAAGTAGAGAACAGTCGTTTTGCCAGAGCCGACCTGGAGGGCAAGCTGCTCATGCTGGACGATGATCTGGATATGAATGCCTTGACCAAGACCAACTATGTAAAATCCATCGTGACAGCAGAACTGCGGATGGATTTGGAACGGAAGAGAGAACAGAGCTATCAGGGGCTGCTTTATGTGCGTTTCCTCTGCTTTGGCAACGGGGCATTGACTGCACTTCATGACCGCAGCGATGGTTTCTTTCGCCGTCAGATCATTCTGACCACCAAAGATAAGCCTGTGGATCGGTTCGATGACCCGTTTCTTGCTGAGAAATTGATTGCCGAAAAAGAGGGAATCTTCCTCTGGATGCTGGAGGGATTGCGGCGGCTGATCGCCAATCACTATCACTTTACCATCAGCCAGAGAGCCAAGGACAATATCACTTCCGCAGTTCGGGATGCCAACAACATTCTGGACTTTCTCGATTCTGAGGGTTATGTGGCATTCAAGGCCGATTATGAAGCCAGCACCAAAAATCTGTATGCAGCCTATAAGCGGTGGTGCGAGGACAACGCCGAAAACCCACTGTCACCAAAGAGCTTTGCAAACCAGCTCAGCCAGAACGCAGAACGCTATCATTTGGAGCCGGTCAATAACCTGCACATCGGTGGTGGAAAACGGTGCCGGGGATATATGGGCATTTATGTTCTGCTCTCGCCAATGGAGTTGTAAAGAAACTCAAAACCTTCTGTTCGTGCGTTCATGCGTTCCTGATTGGGTACAACCTGTGGAACGAAGGAACGCACGAACGCAAAAAATCGAAGTTCATTTTTTATTGTTCGGCTCAGAGGCCGCTCTAAAATCCGAACTTTCCAATCAATGGTTGTGCAAGCAGTGAAAAACACTACCGTAAACAGAACGCAAATCATCATTTGGTGATTTACAGAATGGTGATAGTGGTATGCGGAAAGGTAACTATTTTCACGGTTTCGCTTGCAAGCCCACCTAATCGCAAAGTCGATGGGGTGCTGTTACAGACAGTTCTTCATGGACGCAATCCTGAGTGATTTTTTGAATGTTATCTGTTTTTACCGAGCCATGCAGCGAATATGCTCCACAGCAAACCAGCTTTACGAAAGAATGAGGTGTTTTCTATGAAATCCAATTTGAGAAATGAAATCAAGTCGTACATCGTGCGTTCGGGCTGCACGATGCAGGAGGTCGTTGACCAGCTTTCCGAGGATTACGGCTGGAGCGACAGCGTTTCCAACCTGTCCAACAAGCTCCAGCGGGAGTCTCTGCGGTATGTGGAGGCGGTTCAGCTTGCTGACGCCCTTGGTTATGACCTTGTATGGCAGAAACGGGCCAAACCGTAACCCCTGTTCCCATCAAAAACAGCGAACCGCTTTTGATGGACAGTCAGCGAAAGGATGTTTTCGCTGACAACGAAGGACTGCGATCCGGTGTCGGAGAGCAGGCATTCGGGCTGGATATGGAAAAGGAGCGCAGACGGATTTTCCGTATCCAGCAGCGGTCATCGCAATGACCGCAATTCCCCCTCGGAGAGCCCCTCGGGAGAGCCCACGGCACTTTGCAGACCTCTGGGCTGAAAGTGTTATAGTGGGTTATTACACTTCCCGCAGGAAGTGTATCCCCATCCCCCAGCCGTCTGCCGCATAACAGAAAGGAGCTGATTTTTATGGCCAGAAACGATGGAATCGACCGTACCAGTGCCAGAAATGTGGATGTCCCGGACAAGGACATCGGCAACACCCAAAAGCACAATGAACGGGAAAAAGACAGCTACCGCAACCCGGATATTATCCCGGAACGTCTCAGCTATAACGTCCACTTCAAAAAGGCATCCGCCAGCTATACGGAACTGTTTGCACAGATGGAATCCTCCGGCACGATTTCCACCCGTGGACTGAAACCGGATGCCATTCACTATGGAGAACTGATTTTCGATGTGAACTCCGCCTATTTCCACAATCACGGCGGCTATGAGTTTGCCAAGCAGTTTTATGCCGAAGCCTACCAAGCCGCTGTGAAGATTGTGGGCGGCGAACAGTATATCCTCTCTGCCGTCATGCACGCCGATGAGATCAACCGGGCCATGTCGGAAGCTCTGGGACAGGATGTGTACCACTACCACCTTCATGTGGTGTACGTCCCAGTGGTGGGAAAGCAGATTCTCTGGTCAAAACGGTGCAAGGATAAGGCTTTGGTGGGGACGGTCAAGGAGACCATTATGCAGGTCAGCCGCAGCAAAAAGTGGCTGTCCCAACCGGCGCTGGACGAAGCCGGGAATCCCGTTTTGCAGAAAAATGGAAAGCCGGTTCTAAAGAAATCCTACTCCATTTTGCAGGATGATTTTTACCAGCACATGAGAGCTGCTGGATATACCGACGTAGAGCGTGGAGAGCGAGGCAGCACCGAGGAACATCTGACGGTGACCCAGTTTAAGGTGGCACAGGAGCAGCAGCGGCTGGAAGATGTGACCGCCCAAATCGCTCAGAAAGAACAAACGCTGGACAGCGCACAGGCTGCTGTTGAGAAAAAACAGAAGGAGCTGCAATTCCTGCAAAAGCAAACCAAAGAACAGCGCACCGCCGCTTTGACTGTACAGGAAATCCGTTCTATGGGAAAAAAGACGATCACCGGCAATATTACTCTGACCCCATCCGAGTGCAGCACACTCAAGGATTATGCGGTCAATGGGATTCTTGCCAAGGCAGAAAACAGCCGCCTGGAAGCAAAACTGCAAAGCGCACAAAAAAGTGCCGCTGTCTGGAAACAGCGATATGAATCGCTGAAAGAACAGGCACGGCCTTATCTGGAAGCTGTCAAGCTCGCACCCGAAAAGGTGCGGGCTTTTCTTAACGCTATTTTGACCCAGACCCGGGAAACCAAACAACATGACCAGTCTGTCCGCCGCAAATCGCAGGATATGGAACTTTAATAGAAAGGAATTTTTGCTTATGACTAATCTGATAACAAAACTCAATAAGCTGATGCTCAGTGGTGCTCCTACGGAAGAATTGATCCATGCTTGTGTGGGAATCGACATAGAATCCTGCTTTGACCCGATTTTTGAGCCGCCGCTTGATTTTCTGGAAGAATGCCGGAAACGGTGGGAAAACCGGATGAATCCGTTCACCGGTACGGTGGAACGGAAAATCGGAAATACCTGGTATCTGCTGGAGACTGTATGTGACGGAAATGAGCCGCTTACCCACAAGGTAAAACGGCTCATTTTTTCGGATAAGGAGGCGGTTTGTTCATGACACAGACTCAAATTCATGCTACAATAACACCATGCACACCGATTCTGTCAGCTGACCCAACCGTAAAGGAGGACGCTATGTTGGATCAGCAAAAAATCACCATCCTGTATTGCCGCCTCAGCAATGAGGATGCGCTGGATGGAGAATCAAATTCGATACAGAATCAAAAAGAGTTTTTAACCCGATACGCAGCCGAGCATGGCTACACCAACCTGAAAATTCTGGTGGATGACGGATATACGGGAACCAATTTTGACCGCCCCGGCGTGCAGGAAGGCTTTGCACTGGTTAAGCAGGGGCTTGTCGGTTGCTGGCTGGTCAAGGATCTTAGTAGGTTTGGCCGAGATTACCTGACCGTTGGGCAGTACACGGACATCATTTTCCCCAGCTACGACGTGCGCTTTATCGCAGTCAATGATGGCGTGGACAGTGAACGAGGCGACGGCGACGGCTTTGCCGCTATTCGTAATTTGTTCAACGAATGGTATCCACGGGACACCAGCAAAAAAGTCCGGGTCGTATTCCGTCAGAAAGGCACCAGTGGAAAGCATCTGGGAAAACCGCCCTATGGTTATCGCACTGACCCTGCCGATAAAGACCATTGGATCATTGACGAGGATGCCGCCCCAGTAGTCAAGCGCATCTTTGACTTGGCTATTGACGGCAAGGGGCCGGAACAGATTGCCCGTATACTGGAGAAGGATAAGGTGTTGACTACCAAGGCGCTGTATGCCAAACAGTCGGAAAACCATCCTGACCCGAAAAAGCGTAAGAAAATGCCGGAGCGCCCTTACCATTGGATTGGTCAATCGGTTGCGGGTATTCTGGAACGGATGGAGTACACCGGCTGTACCTGCAATTTTAAGACCTATTCCAAGTCCTACAAGCTGAAAAAACGGATTCCCAATGCAATCGAAGATATGTGTATCTTCCCTGGTACGCAGGAAGCAATCGTTTCTCAGGCTCAGTGGGACAGGGTGCAGGAGTTGCGAAAAAACAAACGCCGTCCCACAAAAGCGGAACGGCAGGGATTGTTCTCTGGGCTTCTGTTCTGTCCCGATTGTGGGAATAAGCTGCACTTTGCTACCTGCAAAAGCTTTGACGGCAAGCAAGACCACTATGTATGCTCCAGCTACAAAAGCGGTCGAGGCACCTGTTCTGCCCACTATATCCGGGAAGATGTACTGCGGGAACTGGTGTTAGAGCGCATCCGTGCGGTCAATGCCTATATTCGGCAGGACGTGGAGGGTTTTCAAGAGGAATGGCTGCAATGCCGCCGCTCCGATCAGGAACGCAACATCCGTGAAGATCGGAAGCGAGTGGAGCAGGCGAAGAAACGGCTGGCTGACCTGGATGTTCTTCTGTCCCGACTTTATGAGGATTTTGTCCTGGGCGATCTGAGTAAGGAGCGGTATAAGAAAATGACCGCCGATTACGAGGCAGAACAGGAGCGGTTAAAACTCGAAATTGAAGTGACGGAAGAATGGCTGGAAACACAGGAAACCATGAGTGCAGATGTAGATGCCTTTGTCGCTCTAACCCAGAAGTATGTGGATGTGCCGGAATTGACACCTACGATAGTCAATGAATATATCAAGAAGATTGAGGTGTTTGCGCCGGACAAATCCAGCGGCAAGCGGGTACAGAAGGTGAAAATCTATTTCAACTTCGTGGATGACGTAGAGATTCCTGTGATTTCCGAGCCTGTTGTTGCGAAATCTACCCTTGGACGCAGAAAAACGGCGTGACCATTACGGTCACACCGTTCTCTGCCCCTCGCAAAGCTAAATAGTACCTTATCACTATTAAGCCTTCCCGTGGGATTTCTTTTTATTCTGTTTCCTGGCCGTCGTCTTTTTTCTGTGCCTGTTCATCCAGCTCCCTTTGAAGCTCAGGCATCAAATCCTCGCCAAGCACCTTGTCCGGAACGATCTCATTGTTATAGACCTTGAGGAAGGTTTCCCCATCCATTGTTTCATTGCGGATCAAATACTCCGCGACACGGGACATCTCCTCCATATGCTCGGTCAGGAGCTTCTCACAGGCGTGGTGCGCCTCCTCGATAATGCGGTGAATCTCATCGTCGATCTCCGCTGCCTTGACCTCGGAATAGCCCTTCCCTGCCGCAAAATCACGGCCCAGGAATATTTCGCCGTTGTCCGCGCCGTAATCAATCGGCCCGATCCGCTCGCTCATACCGTAGCTGGTCACCATCGCCCGCGCCATCTGCGTCGCCTGCTTGATATCGCCGTAGGCGCCGGTGGAGATATCCGGCATCGTAAGCTGTTCCGCGACACGGCCGCCCAGACAAACAATGATATACTCCTCCATATACTTTCGGGTGCGGTACGCCTGATCCTCTTCCGGCAACGGCATGGTAAAGCCGCCTGCGCCGGAGGAACGTGGAATGATCGTTACATGATGCACCGGATCCTGCGTCGGCAGGACATGGAAACAAATTGCATGGCCTGCTTCATGGTATGCTGTCAGGCGTTTATCCTGCTCGGTGATGATATGGCTCTTTTTCTCCACACCCATCACGACCTTGAGCAGAGACTCCTCGATCTCGTCCTGAGAAATCAGCTTTTTATTGCGGCGCGCCGCCAGCAGCGCTGCCTCGTTGAGCAGATTCTCCAGATCCGCGCCGGTAAATCCGGCCGTGGTTTTGGCGATATCCGAGAACTTGACATCCGGATCGAACTGCTTGTTGCGGGCATGCACCTTCAGGATTGCCTCACGTCCCTTGACGTCGGGCGCGCCAACATAGACCTGGCGGTCAAAACGGCCTGGGCGGAGCAATGCGTTGTCGAGGATATCCTTACGGTTGGTCGCCGCGATCACGATAACGCCCTCATTGGCGCCGAAACCGTCCATCTCTACAAGCAGTTGGTTCAGCGTCTGCTCGCGCTCATCATGTCCGCCGCCGAGCCCCGCGCCGCGCTGGCGGCCTACTGCGTCGATCTCGTCGATGAACACGATCGCCGGCGCGTTCTTTTTCGCCTGCTCGAACAGATCGCGTACGCGCGAAGCGCCAACGCCGACATACAGCTCGACAAAGTCCGAGCCGGAGATCGACAGGAACGGTACGCCGGCCTCACCCGCAACCGCACGCGCGATCAATGTTTTACCAGTACCCGGAGGGCCGACCAGGAGTACACCCTTGGGAATACGCGCGCCGATCTGCACAAATTTCTGCGGGTTTTTCAAAAACTCCACAATCTCCTGCAGCTCGGCCTTTTCCTCGTCCGCACCTGCCACATCATTGAAAGTGACTTTCCTTTTATCGTCCTGCGCTAACTTTGCACGTGCTTTGCCGAACTGCATCGGACCCGCGCCACCGCCGGACTGCTTATTCATCATAAAATACCAGAACGCGCCCAGCAGAACAATCAGGATAAGGTACGGTACAAAATTCGCCCACCACGGTATTTCCGTAGTAATATAATTTACCTCCGTCAGCGTGCCGTTCTGCTCCTGCTCCTGGATCGTTTCACCCAGCTCTTCGTAAAATACGCTGAAGTAATTCCCCAAGTCATAGCTGACAACGCGTCCGTCGTCCTTCAGATGCATGGTCAGCGTCCCGCCATCCACCTTGAACTGGTCAACTTTTTCCTCTTGGAAGTATTTGTATACATCCAGATAGGTGATCGGCTCGGTGCGCGACGTCTGGCTCACAACATAGCTGACACCGGCCAGCAAAAACACCAGTATCAGAAGATAAAGGCCAAAGCCTTTCATTTTTCCTTTCAAATCGGTATGACACCTCTTCCTCGTTCGTGTATTTACTCGCCGCCGTAAACAGACGGTTTGAGAATGCCGATATACGGCAGATTACGGTATTTTTCAGCATAATCCAGGCCATAGCCGACCACAAATTCATCCGGTATTTCAAAGCCGAGATAATCGATCGGCACATGCACCTTATGCCGCGCAGGCTTGGACAGCAGCGTACACAGCCGAATCGAATTCGCCCCGCGCGCCATCAGCACCTGCATCAAATAATTCAGCGTGACGCCTGAATCGAGGATATCCTCCACAATCAACAGGTCGCGCCCGTCGATCGGCTGCTCGATATCCTTGATGATCTGCACCTCGCCAGAGGTTTTGGTCCCCTTTCCATAACTGGATACCACCATGAAATCAATATTGCACGGCGTTTGGATCCTGCGGGTCAGGTCCGCCATAAAAACATAGGACCCCTTGAGCACGCTGACGATCAGGGGATTCCTATCCCGATAATCCTCTGTAATACGCGCGCCCAGCTCCGCCACTTTTTCCGCGAGCTGCTGTTCCGTGAAGTAAACTTCCTTGATGTCGTCTCGCATGTCAAATGCCATTTGTCAGTTACCCCTCTATCTTTATTTCTATCAGCGCGCCCCCTTTGGGAGCACGCGAAATATCCATCCCCAAATTCTGCACCGCGATCACGCCGTTTTTATCCGCCAGAACCGCTAATTCATCTCTTTGCAGGCGCGGGATTTTCCGGTCGATCATCAGCTTTTTCAGCGTACGGCTGCCGCCCTTTTCCGATAGACGCAGCCTGTCCCCCGGCATGCGGGCGCGGACACAGAACGTATCAAAACATATTGTACCACAATCCACGAGAAAAGTATTGAATGATTTGTAAAAAGATTGCTTTTTTTCTAAACGGCGAACCGACAAATGCAGCGTGCCGTCCCAAACCTGCCGGTCAAACGGAACGGTAAGCAAAACCGGTTCCCGCCGGAGCGCCGATGCGGCTGCAGCTGTTATATATACTGTATCATATTCCCGCCGCGCCGTAAACCCATGCGGCAGGCTGAGCGCCGCGGATGGAGCGTCTGTTTCCAGCAGGCGTTCCAGCGCCTGAATATGCGATGCGGCAATATCCCGCATCGGCATGTCCGAGCGCTCCATAAGCATTTTTACCGCCCGCGACCGCAGCGCCGGATGCGCCGACCGGAGCGTGTCAACCTGCCATTTGCCAGAGGCGCGCCGCGCCGCGCACAGAAGGCGTTCCGCTTCCCCGTCCAGATACGCGTTGTCCTGCCGCAGAAGCCCGCTCAGACGCGTTACCGCATCCAGAAAGGCCGGATTAATCTCCCGAAGCACCGGCATTACCGCATGCCGGATGCGGTTGCGCGTATACCGGTCATCCGCATTTGTGCTGTCGGTCACATAATCCTGCCCTAACTGCCGCAAAAAGGCTTCCACATCCGCTCTTGTTGCTTCAATCAGCGGCCGCACAAGCTGGCCGCGTACCGGCGGTATCCCCGTCAGCCCCTCCGGTCCGGTACCCCGTGCCAAATGAAACAGCACGGTTTCCGCTGCGTCGTCCGCCGTATGGGCGGTCGCGATCCTATCCGCTCCCGCAGCAGCGAAAAGCCGCTCATACCGGATATGCCGCGCCGCTGTTTCAATGCTTTCCCCGCGCCGGACGGACTCCGCGCGGATATCCGCGCGCGAAACGGTCAGCGGCACCTGCAGGCGCGCGCACAGCGACCGGCAGAACGCTTCATCCCGTTCCGCTTCCGCTCCGCGCAGGCAATGATTCAGATGGAACGCCCGCACAGGGTATCCCAGAAGCAGCAGCGCCCGCAGAAGGGCTGTGGAATCCGCGCCGCCGGAAAGCGCCACCAGGACAGGCTCGCCGGGTGTCAGCATCCGGTACGCCGCAATCGTGTGTTTTACGGTTTCCAGCATGGCCTACTCCCCGTGGATTCTGTCCGGATTGGAAAACGTTGTATATTGACCGACCCATTGCAGCTCCACCGTGTTGGTGGCGCCGTGTCGGTTTTTGGCAATGATAATTTCCGCTATATTCTTCTGTTCCGATTCGTCATCATAATAATCGTCGCGATAAATGAACATGACGATATCCGCGTCCTGCTCGATCGCACCGGATTCGCGCAGGTCGGACAGCATCGGCCGCTTATCCGCGCGCTGTTCGGACGCGCGTGACAACTGGGACAGACAGACAACCGGCACATTGAGTTCTTTCGCCATGATTTTGAGGGAACGCGAGATCTCTGCGACCTCCTGCACGCGGTTATCCGAATGCCGGCCGCCTGCGTGCATCAGCTGCAGGTAGTCGATCACGATAAGGCCCAGTTCGTCCCCCAGCCGCCGGCATTTCGCTTTGATTTCGGCCACGGTGATCGCCGGATTGTCGTCCACATAGATGTTAAGGCCAGCCAGCACGCCGGACGCGCGGGCGATCTTGACCCAATCGTCCCCATCCAGGTTGCCGGTCTTGAGCTTTTGCGACTCGATCAACGCTTCGCTGGACAAAAAACGGCTCGCAAGCTGCTCCTTGCCCATTTCCAACTGGAACACGCATACGCCCGTCCCTTTTTTATATCCCTTCGGCTTGCCTTTTACACTCGCCTTTGCCGCGTTGAGCGCAATGTTGAGCGCAAACGCGGTCTTACCCATGCCGGGACGCGCCGCAATCAGTATCAGGTCGGATTTGTTGAGACCTGTCAACGCCGTGTCCAGCGCGTGAAATCCGGTTGACATGCCTGGGATATCGCTGTCCGACCTGGCACGCTCATCGAGTTCCGTATACAGGTCCGCGATGACCTCGCTCAGCTTGGACAGGCCTTTGATCTCCCGTCCCTGACGGATGCTATAGATGCGCTGCTCCGCCAGCTCCGCGATGCTGGACGCTTCTCCATGCGCTTCCAGCGCATACTGCTGAATTTCGGCGCCCGCGTCGGCAAGCTGCCGCAGCAGGCTCTTGTCGCGCACAATGCGCACATATTCCGAAACGTTGCGCGTTCCGGGCGTTACCTCCATCAACTGAAAGAGATACGCCCTGCCCCCCGCCTCATCGTAATAGCCGAGACGGGTCAGCATATCCAGCACGGTGACCGGATCGATCTTCTGCGCGCCGTTGAACATGGAATAGATGGTTTCAAAAATGCGTTTGTTCTCATCCGCATAGAAATCATCCGCGCGCACCTGCTCGATCACTTCGGGGATGCAGTTTGGATCGACAAGCATGGCGCCCAGCAAAGACTGCTCCGCAGTCAGATCCTGCGGCACCTGCCGCATCAAAAGCTCATCCAAAAGCTGCACACCGCCTTTCCCATAAAAATACCGCTTCGCCAGGGCGGCTGCTTTCCGCCCTGCCTGTCCTTTGCTGGCTTATGCTTCTACGACCTGCACCAGAATTTCTCCCGCGATATCCTGATACAGCTTGGCCTTCACCCGATGGACGCCAAAGGTCTTGATCGGCTCCTCCAGCACAATTTTCTGCTTCGGCACATTCAGGCCGTACTGCTTATTCAGCTCCTCCGCGATTTCTTTCGAGGTCACCGCGCCGAACAGACGTCCGCCCGCCCCGCCTTTCGCCGGCACCTTAACCGGACTGACCTTCAGCTTTTCCGCCGCTTCCCGCGCGGCCTGCTGTTCCAGCGCCACCTTGCGGGCATGCGCCTCGTCCTGTGCTTTCTTTACGTTCAGATTATCCGCGGTGGCCAGCTCAGCCAGGCCGCGCGGCAGCAGGAAATTGCGGCCATAGCCCTCGCTGACCTCGAGCAGGTCGCCTTTCTTTCCTTTTCCTTTTACGTCTGCTGTAAGAATTACTTTCATGATATCTTTCTCCTTTTCAACGGGATACGGTTACATTTTTTGTTTACTGCGCTTCGCTTTCCTGATCGGCAAAGTAGCCACGGATCGCCTCGGTAATCATACGGTCCGCCTCCTCCGGCGTCGTATTCTTCAACTGCGCCCCCGCGGCGGAATGGTTGCCGCCGCCGCCAAGACGCTCCATCAGCAATTGTACATTGACCTGTCCGGAGGCACGGGCGGAAACCGCCATATCCGCCCCGCTGCGGAACGCGACAACGCTGGCTCTTGTCCCAATGATCGACAAAAGCTCGTCTGCCGCCTGTGCGGCCGCAATGCGGTCGATCTCCTGATCTGTGAGAGCGAAAATCACGCCTTGCCCGCAATTGCGTGCGGAAGAGATGATTTTCTGCCGCTCCATATACTGGTCAAAGCTTGACTGAAACAGGCGCTTGACATCGCTCACCTCCGCGCCCGCGCGGCGCAGATAGGCCGCGGCCTCGAACGTGCGCACGCCGGTGCGGGTCGAATAACCCTTGGTATCCAGATAGATGCCCGCGAGCATCGCCTCCGCCTCGCTGGTAAGGATATCGTTGTTCGGCACCAGATATTGCAGCAGCTCGCTGACCAGCTCGGATGCGGAGGAAGCGTACGGCTCATGCAGCGAAACGACCGCGTTCTCTATATAATCCGCAGCGCGGCGGTGATGGTCAATGACCGCCACTTTATTGATCGACTGGAGCAGCGCTTCGCTTTCCACATAGCCGGGACGGTTCACATCCACCACGATCAGAAGCGTATTAAAATCGCACATGATCATGGCGTCCTCTGCGCTGATAAAAACGTCCTTGTATTCGGGCAGGGACTCGAGTCGTTCGATCAGATCCGACGCCATGGTGTGCTGCTGGTCCACGACGATATGCACGGGCTTGCCCTTGACGCGCGCCGCGCATACCATGCCCGCCGCCGCTCCGATCGCATCCATATCGCTGTTCTTATGGCCCATGACCAGCACTTGCGAGGAGTCTCGGATGAGCTGACTCAATGCGTTTGCCACAACGCGGCTTTTGACCTTGGTGCGCTTTTCCACTTCCTCGCTCAGGCCGCCGTAAAACTCAAAGGTGTACCGGTTTTTAATGACCGCCTGGTCACCGCCGCGTGACAGCGCCATGTCGATTGCCAGCCCAGCGTACTGATAGCTTTCCGCAAGCGTTTCCCCGTCTCTGCCGATACCGATCGACAGTGTGGCGAGGACGCCCTCGTGGTTGCGGATATCGCGCACCTCCTGCAGCACGGCGAATTTCCGCGCCGCAAGCTTGTCAAGCTCCGCGTTTTCGATGATAAAAATGTATTTATCGCGGTCGTATTTCCGCAGAACCGCGCTGCTGTTGCGCGTCCATTCGGACAGGCGGCGGTCAATATCCGCAAGGATCGCGGATTTTTCCGAGTCCGTTGCGTTCTTCATCAATTCTTCGTAATTGTCGATCGCGATGATGGCAAGCGCCGGATGGCGCGTTTCCGCCGCGTCCCGCAGCCGGACGTATTCCGTACAATCGATGAAATAGAGCATCATCATCTGTCCGGCGCCGCTCGGGATCATACTGCCGAATACATGGTACGCCCGACGCCCCATGCGAAGCTCGCCCGGGAATTCCTCCTTCCCCTCGATCAGCCACCGTGTTTCAAACGTTGGCGCGAGCTCGGTCATGCGCATATGGCGGGCGCCGCTGAACTGGCCGCTGATTTCCGCAAACGCTTCGTTTGCCCAAATGATCTCGCCGGTCGTTGCGAGCGCAACAACCGTCGGCAGCGGAGAGTGGGTTACCGCGGGCTTTATTTCGCCGCCGCTGACCTCAATATTCTCCATCAGGTCCTGCACCTGACGTTTTCGCTCGGATTCCTGGCGCAGCGAGGCAAGCCGGAGTACGACGCAGACCGCTATGCCCGCAGCGCCATACCACAACGAAAAATATAATCCGCCCGCCGCAAACAGCAAAAACAGCAGGTAAAACCATGTTTGCCCGGGCTGCAGCGCTTTTTGAAATTTCTTTTTCAATTCCCGTCCCCCTTTCGGACGCAAATACGCATGCTAATTATATCATCGCACGGCCGTAATGTAAACAAAAATCGTCTATGCCGATTGTGTTTTGCGGCAAAACGTGGTAAAGTATTCCCATACCCGAAAAGGAGGAAACCTTCATGCAATTCACGTTTGCACACAATAATTTCAATGTGCGTGATCTGGACCGGTCGCTCGCATTCTATCAGGAGGCGCTCGGCCTGTCCGAGGTCCGCCGCATCAGCCCTGACGACGGGAGCTTTATCATCGTCTATCTGAGCGATGGCAAAAGCGCTCACCAGCTGGAGCTGACCTGGCTGCGGGATTGGGACCATGCCTATAACCTTGGCGATAACGAATTTCATCTTGCGTTCCATGTGGACGACTTTGCAGCCGCTCATCACAAGCATGAGCAGATGGGCTGCATCTGCTTTGAAAACCCTGCGATGGGCATATATTTTATCTCCGATCCGGATGGATACTGGCTCGAGGTCATCCCCTCCCGTTGATTTACCGATCCGCAGGCTGCCAGCACAGATTCTGGCAGCCTTTTTTGTCCCCATTCGCAATTTTACGGATATTTTCCATCCATGCCCATCAAAATATGATATACTGATATCGCATACGGAAAGGAGCTGGCTGTTTTTGAACCCTTATCTTGACCTGTTTCTCACCTTTGCCCGCATCGGTGTATGCACGTTTGGCGGCGGCTATGCCATGCTGCCCCTGCTCCAGCGGGAGATCGTTGAAAACCGCGGCTGGGCGACCGAGGACGAGCTGATGGATTATTATGCCATCGGCCAATGTACGCCCGGTGTAATCGCGGTCAATACCTCCACCTTTGTCGGCTATAAGACCCACGGCGTGCCTGGCGCGATCTGCGCTACGGCCGGCATGGTCGCGCCGTCTCTGGTAATCATTGTTATCATTGCCGCCTGCATCCAGCAATTTGCGCATCTTGCCGTGGTGCAGCACGCTTTTTCCGGCATCCGCATCGCGGTCTGCGCGCTTGTGCTGCAGTCGGTTTTAAAAATGGCGAGGAAAGGCGTTGTTGACCTGCCTACCACCTTGATCCTGCTTATCACATTTGCCGCCGTTGCATTTTTCGGGGTTTCCCCCGTAGTGATGGTGCTTCTGGCCGGTGCGGCAGGCGTTGCGATCGGTTTCATCCGGAGGCGGCGCGCATGATCTATTTACAGCTGATCTGGGAATTTTTCAAAACCGGCCTTTTCTCGGTCGGCGGCGGTCTGGCAACGCTGCCCTTTCTCAAGGCCATTTCGCTCAAATATCCCTGGTTTACGCCAAACGACCTGTTGGACATGATCGCGGTTTCCGAATCAACGCCCGGGCCGATCGGCATCAATACCGCGACCTACGCCGGTTTCCATGCCGCGGGGGTGCTTGGCTCTGTCGTTGCGACCTGCTCGCTCGTTTTCCCTTCCGTGGTCATTATCATCCTGATCTCGCGCGCCCTGACCAGGTTTCGCGATTCCGCGCTCGTCAGGGATGGCTTTTACGGCCTGCGTCCCGCCTCCGCCGGATTGATTTTCGGCGCTATGCTGGAGGTATTTGCGGCCTCGCTTTTTCATACCGAGCTTTGGAAGGGCGTCGGCAACCTGCTTGCGGTATTCAATTTTCCTGCAATCGCCTTTTTCCTGGCGCTATCGCTGTGTATATGGAAACTCCCCAGGCTCCATCCCATTTTATTCATTTTTGCAGGGGCCATCGGGGGCATCCTCTTTCAGTTTTAATAAAAAATGGCGGAAACCCTATCGTTTCCGCCGTTTTTTATTCGACCATCATCAAACCCGAAAGATAATCTTCCACAACATCTCGAAAATGTTCCGGTGCCACGCCATTATCCTGCAACAACGAAACCAGCCGCATGGTTTCTTCGAGCGTCAGCGCAACATCGTCAATTTGATCCACGCGCTTCCGCTCCGTCATGGCGGCTATACCATACTGCGTCCGTTCAGCACGGGCTTGTTCAGTAACAATATAGCGAACCACAGCTATCGCCCCCTTTGTTCGCAATTCATACCCCTCATTTTACGCCCCTGTACAGGTGCCGTCTGTCGAAAGCGGGCGAACGATAGCAAAAAAAGTTGCCGCAGATGGGTTGACATCTGCGGCAATCGGCTATTTCAACAAATATTCTTCGATAAGTTGGCAAGCATCACTAATGCACCCTGGGCAGGACCGCCTTACCGTTCCATCCGTCACGCCTTTTAGCTCTCTGCAAAGGTAGGTGCCGTTCTTCTCCTCAAACGCAGCCGCCAACGCTTTTGTCAGCTTATAGGTCTGCGCCTTTGTTTCACCCGGGTGACTGCAGCCCTTGCTCTGCTTGCAGCCCGCCAGCATGAACGCGCCGGTCAGCGCGCCGCAGACCTCCATAAGCCCCATGCCCAGGCCGAAGCCCTCGGCCATTTTGAACGCCGTGTTTTCATCCAGCCCAAACCGGTCGCAATAAGCGCACACAACCGCCTGCGCGCAGTTATAGCCGCTGTCATGCAGGCGCTGCGCCCGCTCTTCTCTTTCTGTCACGTTCAATCTCTCCTGTCCGTTAATATTCAACCTGTTCGAAATAGCGCATGATCGCATGGAACTGCGCCAGCGCTTCCGCCTGCCAATCCTCCTCGCTATCGATAAACTTCTGGTCCTCCTCGTTATCGATAAAGCAAAACTCACTGGTCAGGGCAGGAATACCCAGCGCGGACGCCACGCGATTCGTATAATAATAATCCCCGTTGCTTCCTTCTCGGAATACGACCTGCCGGATCGGGATGCCCAGCTTCTCATATTCCTCCAGCAGCGCCTCCGCCAGAATCTTGGTCGGCCCTCCATCCTTATCCACGATCTGCGCCAGCGCTTCCGCACCGCGCGCCGTCGTATTGGCCGCATTATGATGGACACTGAAAAACAGGTCCACCGTGTCCACATATTCCTCCATGATCTGACCGCGCAGGGAGAGCGAGCTCCCCTCCTCCAGCGTATCGCGCACCATGATCACCCGAACGCCCGCTTCCTCCAGGTATTCTTCCAGATATTGTGAAACATACAGGTTGATATGCTTTTCATCCAGAGATCCGTCCTCGTTATGTGCGCCAACATCGCTGCCGCCATGGCCGGGGTCAACGATCACGGTCATTTTTCCATCAATATTCGAGGTGCGCTCCGGCCGCACCGGCTTGATATCCGGCTCCGGCTCTCCCTCGGACGTATCGTAGTCCTTCACCCGTACAAGATAGTCCGCACTGCAATAGCGGTCGCTCCCGTCGTCTCCAACCATGATATGCGCCCAATTATCCGTTATCGAATCCACGACGATTTCTGTACCGTTCATCAGCTTGCCGACCGCGGCATAAGTAAGCCCTGGACCCGTCCGTACCGAAAGGTAGTCGCTGACCTTGACCTGATAGACCCCTGTTACAAAAGGCTCTTCCGGTTCCGCAGGTTCTGGCTCCGGCTCCGGCTCCTGCGGCCCTTCCGGATCAGGCTCCGGCTGCGGCTCCGGATCGGGTGCGGCCGGCGTTTTGATCTGCACCGTCTGCGTCGCGCTTTCAAATGCCGCAGTAAACCCCATTGCAGTCGATACGTCCGCTATCTTATAATAGTTGTTCCCGTTGATATTATAGCCCTTGATGGATACGCCGCTGCCATCCAGCAGCAGCTTGGCGGTCGATTCCTGCACACGGAGCGTAGAGGAGGATGCAACGCTCATCTCCCCGCCCACCGCGGTGTAGGCCGCGCCGGATATCAAATCGATCGCATTTTTCTCCCCATTCCACTGCACATCAAACGACGCCGTGGTGCCGCTGAGCAGGAACGCAATATCCCGCAGCTTAAAATAGTTATATCCGTCAATGTTATAGGCCTGCGGGCTGACGGCCTGCCCATTGACCGTGACCTTGTGCGCCGATGGTACCGTCTTGAGCGCCGCGCGTGCGGATGGCATTTGCAGGGCCGCATTTTGCGAAACAGCGCGGTCCTCCTCTGCCGCCGGTCCGCCGGCTTGCAGAACGATTTGCTGTTCGGTTTCTTCTTTTGTTATTTCACCCGCTGCGGCTGTGCCAGTTAAAAGATACAGCGATGCGCACAGCAGGGCAATCATTCGTTTCAAACGCATGATAGACCTCCGGGCTGAACAAGCTGGTTTTCTCATAATACGGAACGTATTTTATCACGAAAAAGCCCGAATTTCAATGCTTTGAAGGGTAAAACGGCGCATTTGTAATATTACAAATGCGCCGTTTTATGTTACAGCTTTGCGTTAAAGCATCGCCGCGCCAATCAGCCCCGCGTCATTTCCCAACGCGGCCGCAATGATCTTTGTATTGCATGACGCGCCCTGGAAGGTTTCCGCTTCTGTTAAGCGGCGCAGCGGTTCGATCAGCTTCTCCCCATAGCCCGCAAGTCCGCCCCCGATAACAATGCACTCCGGCTGAAAAATATTGACCAGGTTCGCCAGCCCGCAGGAGAGGTTGACGCAGTATTCCTCAAACAGCTCCCGCGCCAGGGTGTCGCCCGCGTCTACGGCGTCACATATCATCTTGGCGTTCAGCGCTCCCCGATTTACTTCCAGAACGCTCTTTCTTCCCGCCTCCAAGGCACGCTCCGCAAAACGGACAAACGCCGAAGCGGAGGTATAGGCCTCCAGGCAGCCCTTTCGTCCACAGTTGCACGGCTCGCCGCCCTGCCGTATCACGATGTGTCCCAATTCTCCCGCGATGCCGTTGCAGCCGGTATAAAGCTTTCCGTCTACCACAATCCCGCCGCCGACGCCGGTTCCCAGGGTAATCATCAGCATGTTGCCGGTATCTTTTGCCGCGCCCGCAATCGCTTCTCCCAGCGCCGCGCAGTTTGCGTCGTTGTCCAGTTGAACCGCGCACTGGAATTCCGGCTGGAACGCTTGCGCGAAGCACACGTCGTTCATATCCAAATTGGTTCCGAACCGCAGCGTGCAGGTTTCCTTGTCGAACGAGCCGGGTACGCCGATACCTATGCTCTGTACCTGCTCCGGCGTTATTGCCTCTTTTTCGCACAGCGCGAGCGCGAGCGCTTTCATATCCGCGCGCAGACCGTCCGCATCCCCCACACGGGTGGGCGCGCTCATTTTATGCAGCAGCGCGCCATCCTCCCGACAAAGCGCCGCTTTTACCGTTGTTCCACCTAAATCAATACCGATCCGCATCCTGTTTCCTCCTTTTCATCCGAACAACGTCAGGCCGCGTCCACGAAAATATTCGTCCAGACGCTCCCTGCTGCTGTTGACCACCAGTTCTTCCGGAAACCCGATCTCTTCCAGCATCTCCAACGCATTGTCCACACAGCCGACTGTATATTCAATATGCGAATCACTGTCCACAACGATCGGCACCTGATATTTTTTGCACAGGCGCGCAATCTCCGTACAGTTCTCCCTGCTTCCTTTCCGGATGGCAAAGGAATTGCTGTTGATCTCCACCAGCTTGCCGTACTGGTTGCACTGTGAAATGATATGCTCCATATCAAAATCAAATTTGGGGTTCCCCGGATGCCCAAACGCCTGCACCCGTTTATCATGCAGCACCGCTTCAAGCGCCTCTGTGTGCGCCGCCCGCGTGGAGGGGGCAAAGCAGCAGTCATGGAAAGAGGCCAGCGCAAACTCCACAGGCTTCAGGCTTTTTTCATTCATCCGGTCCAGCGCCCCGCCGGGACAGATATTGAATTCTATTCCCCGAATCACGGCCACGCCGTCTATCTCTCGCGGAATAATATTCAGGTTGGAAAAATGCCACTCATGCGGCCCGTCTTTCATATCCGGACCGTGGTCGGTAATGCCGATCGCGATCAGCCCCTTTGCTTTTGCGCCGCGAACCATCTCATATACCGTGGAATACGCGTGCGTACTGGCGATCGTGTGGGTATGCAGGTCTGCTACGATGTGCATGGAAAACAAATGCTCCTTTTTTGTGGTGAAATCCATTTCGCGTAAAGGGTCTATCCAAACAGAAAACAGGCGTTTGACGCCTGTTTTCAAAAACGTCCGGCGCGCGGGCGAGTCATGGCGCTGCGAGGCGGCCGGCCGTACCTCTGCGCATCAGTTTCCGTACTGCTTGAGCATGCGCTCCTGCAGCTCGCGCGCCGCGTTAAAGCCCATCTTCTTTTGGCGGTCGTTCATGGCGGCGACCTCGATGATGACCGCAAGGTTGCGGCCAGGCTTGACCGGAATCGTCAGCGACGGAACCGCAATATCCAGAATGCTGGTCGTCTGTCCATCCAGGCCCAGGCGGTCGTACTGCTTTCCATCCTCCCACGGCTCCAGGTTGATGACCAGCTCCACCTTTTCGGTCATCTTGATCGCGCCGATGCCAAAGATTCGGCGCACATCGACAATGCCGATGCCGCGCAGCTCGATAAAATGCCGGATGACCTCGGGCGCCGTACCGACCAGCGTCTTGTCTGACACGCGCTTGATTTCAACCGCGTCGTCCGCGATCAGCCGGTGGCCGCGCTTGACCAGCTCGATTGCAGTCTCGGATTTACCGACGCCGGAATCGCCCAGCAGCAGCACGCCCTCGCCGTAAATTTCGATCAGAACGCCGTGCAGCGTCACCCGCGGCGCGAGGTTGACCTTAAGGGAAGCGATCACCGCGCTCATAATCGTCGAGGTAAATTCGTTGGTGCGCAGGATCGGCACCTTATATTTTTCCGCCGCCGCCCGGCACTCGGGGAACACATCGATATTCCGCGAGACAATCAATACCGGAATGCCGGTGGAAAACAGCCGTTCAAAGCATGCCAGCCGCGCTTCCGGCGTCATCTGCTCCACATAGCTTGATTCCACCTTGCCCACAATCTGAATCCGATTGGGATCGAAATAATCAAAAAAACCGGCCAGCTGCAGTCCCGGGCGGTTGACATCATCCTTTGTGATCTCAATTTTCTCGAAGCCCTCCGGTCCGTAGACGACCTCAAAATCAAATTCCTGTATCAGATCGCCCAAGCTGACGCCAAATTCTTTTAATTGCATAAAAATACTCCCCTCCGCAGCGGCAGGTATGTTGATGCTTGTATTATACCCTGATTTTCCACCTTTTTCAACGCTTTCCCGCTCTTCCGCGGCAAAACTTGAAAAATAGGACTTTTTATGAAAAAACCGCTTGCATTTTTACAGGCATTATGGTATTATAATATCCGTTACGCAATGCACAAGAGAAGGAGGTGCAGGAAAATGGCAAAGTGCGATATTTGCGGCAAGGGCGTGACCTTTGGTATTCAGGTCTCTCACTCTCATCGTCGTTCCAACAGAACTTGGAAGCCGAATGTTCGTCGTGTGAAGGCTCTGGTCGATGGTACTCCCCGCCATATCAACGTATGTACTCGGTGCCTCCGCTCCGGCAAGGTAACCCGCGCGATCTGATTTCCGCGCGATACGTTGAAAGCATGTTGAGGCGCTCTGCTTGCAGGGCGCTTTTCTATTGCATATCCCTTTCCCCAGTATCCCTTAACAGTAGGTGATTCCCATGAAAAAGGCGTTCCGCCCCGCGTTTACGGTCACAATCCCCGTGCTGTGCGGCTATCTTTTTATCGGTTTCGCATTCGGCGTGATGCTGCGCGATGCCGGTTTTATCGCTCCCTGGGCGTTTCTGTCCAGCCTGACGATCTACGCCGGTTCCGGACAATATCTTCTGGTTTCGCTCCTTGCGGCCAACGCGTCCCTTGTCACCGTCGCGGTGATGACGCTTCTGCTCAACTGCCGCCATATCTTTTACGGTCTTTCTTTTCTCGAAACCTTCCACCAGATGGGGCGCGCCAAGTGGTACATGATCTTTTCTCTGACCGACGAAACCTATTCCCTGCTCTGTTCGCTGAAAACGCCGGACGGTGTCGACCCTGCCGCGATGCGCTTTTTAATCTCCGTGCTTGACCAAAGCTACTGGATCATCGGCTCAGTCATCGGCGCAATTGTCGGCGGCGTGCTGCCGTTCGATACCACAGGCATTGATTTCGCGATGACCGCGCTCTTTACTGTGATTTTTGTCGAGCAGTGGAAAAGCAGC
The DNA here is from genome assembly GCF_054658635.1 of Agathobaculum sp. TL06. Classification (NCBI taxonomy): domain Bacteria; kingdom Bacillati; phylum Bacillota; class Clostridia; order Eubacteriales; family Butyricicoccaceae; genus Agathobaculum; species Agathobaculum sp. TL06. Next base: position 6,004 of record NZ_BAAGGY010000001.1, on the reverse strand, counting down.
AAATGCCATATCCCCGCCTTTCTCGGACTCGGCGCGGCTGCCGTATCGCTTGCCTTGCTCGGTCCGGATAACTTTATCCTGCCCGCCATGCTGGCCATCTGCGTCATGCTGGTCGCGCTGCGCGGGAAGCTTGCTGGGGAGGTGTCGGAATGACCCCGCAAAAAGCGTTTGCCATGATTGCCGTCGCCGCGCTCTGCACCTTTGCAACACGCGTCGCGCCGTTCCTGCTTTTTAATGGAAAAAAGCCCATCCCCCGGATTGTGCGCTACCTCGGCGAGACGCTCCCGCCCGCTGTGATCGCTCTGCTGGTCATCTATTGCGTCAAAAGCGTGGACTGGCTTGCCGCGCCGCACGGCGCGCCGGAGCTGCTTTGTATCGCTGTCGTTGCGTTGCTGCATGTCTGGAAGCGGAACAACCTGTTATCGATCGGCGTCGGCACTGTTCTGTACATGTTTTTGGTACAGGGTGTATTTGTCTGACGTCCTGCCTATCCCTGACCGCATTGGTTTTCCAATGCGGTTTTTTATTTCCCGACCAAGAATTTTGTGGTACAATAAAGCAAGCTGAAAAAGGAGTTATTTTATGCAGACTATTATCAATATGCTGGCGCATGAGCTGCGGCAGCCGGAATCATACGTTTCCAATGTCGTCAAACTGCTTGACGAGGGGAATACCGTCCCCTTTATCGCCCGCTACCGGAAAGAGCTGCACGGCGCGATGGACGACCAGACGATCCGCACGCTTGCCGATCGGCTCGGCTATCTGCGCAGCCTGGATGAAAAGCGTGCGGAAATCCGCGCATCGATCGAATCGCAGGGCAAGCTGACCGAGACGCTCGACCACGCAATCGCAGAGGCGCAGACCCTGGCCGCGCTCGACGACCTCTACCGCCCCTACCGCCCCAAGCGCCGCACCCGCGCCTCTGTCGCCCGCGAAAAGGGTCTGGAGCCTTTGGCTGCACAGCTTCTTGCCGCGCGCACGCCGTCCCCTGAGCCGGACGCGCTTGCCGCGCCTTTCGTCGATCCGGCCAAAGGCATCGAAAACGCCGCGGAAGCCTTGTCCGGCGCCTCGGACATCATTGCGGAGGATATCTCGGACGACGCGGATATTCGCGGCCGCCTGCGCCGCCTGATCCGCCGGACCGGTGTGATGCAAACCGCCGGAACCGACGCGGAGGACACCGTCTATACGATGTATCACGAATTTTCCGAGCCGGTCAACCGGCTGCAAAGCCACCGTGTCCTTGCAATCAACCGCGGAGAAAAGGAGGGCAAGCTCAAGGTGGCCCTGACCGTGGACGACAGCCAGGCGCTGGTCGAACTGAACCGCGCCGTCCTGCATCCCAAAAACCCGTTCTGCGCCATGCTGCGCGCCACTTGTGAGGATAGCTGGAAACGGCTGCTGTTCCCCTCTCTGGAGCGCGAGCTGCGCAGCGAACTGACCGATGCGGCAAACGAACAAGCGATCCATACTTTCGCGCTCAACCTGCGCCCCCTGCTTATGCAGCCGCCTGTGAAAAATCGTGTGACGCTCGGTTTCGACCCCGGCTACCGGAACGGCTGCAAGCTCGCCGTGGTGGATGGCACCGGCAAGGTGCTGGATACCGCTGTCATATACCCCACGCCGCCCTATCAAAAAGTGGCCGAAGCGAAAAACACGCTGCGCCGTTTGTGCGGCGCGCACCATGTTACCTGCATTGCGATCGGCAACGGCACAGCCTCCAAGGAAAGCGAGCTATTGATCGCTGACTTTATTCGGGAATACGGCGGCGGCATCGAGTACATGGTCGTCTCCGAAGCCGGCGCCTCGGTTTATTCCGCGAGCAGGCTTGCGGCCGAGGAGTTTCCGGATTATGACGTCAACCTGCGTTCCGCCGTATCGATTGCCCGCCGTCTGCAGGACCCGCTGGCCGAGCTGGTCAAAATCGACCCCAAAGCGATCGGTGTCGGGCAATACCAGCACGATATGCCGCAGGCTCGCTTGTCCGAGGCGCTGGATGGCGTGGTTGAGGACTGCGTCAACGCTGTCGGCGTGGATCTCAACACCGCTTCTTCCGCTTTGCTGTCGCGCGTTGCCGGCGTTTCCGGTACCGTGGCGAAAAATATTACCGCCTATCGTGAGGAACACGGCCGTTTTGACAGCCGTAAGCAGCTATTGAAGGTAAAAGGGCTTGGCCCCAAGGCTTATGAGCAATGTGCGGGCTTTCTGCGCGTACCCGAAAGCGACAACCTGCTCGACCGGACCGCGGTCCATCCTGAATCCTACGCCGCGGCTGAAACGCTGCTTACCCTGTGCGGATACTCCGTTCAGGACGCTGCTTCCGGCAGGCTGGGAGAGCTTACCTCCCGCGTGGAAAAACTGGGCCGGACCGATGCCGCGCAGCGCTGCGGGGTCGGCGTGCCGACCCTGATGGATATTATTTCCGAGCTTCAGAAGCCCGGGCGCGATCCGCGCGATGAACTGCCGCCGCCGCTGCTCCGCTCGGACGTCCTCGATTTCAAGGACCTGAAGCCTGGTATGAAGCTCAAAGGAACGGTGCGCAATGTAGCGGATTTCGGCGCGTTCGTGGATATCGGCGTCCATCAGGACGGTTTGGTGCATATCTCGCAGATCTGCAGCCGCTATATCAAGCACCCCTCCGAAGCGGTCACCGTCGGTGATATTGTGGATGTGGTCGTCCTGTCGGCTGATCCCAAAAGCCACCGCATCGCCCTTTCCATGAAGCAGGCAAAATAAACGGAAAACGGGGTACAGCTTTAGATGAACGCCGATAAGGAAGTTTTGAAAACAAACTAACTTAACGGCTGACAAACAGGGAGCGAAATGAAAACCTCATGTACGATGATATTTTGTACATGAGGTTTTCATTTTGTTATTAGCTTTTGGATGCGGATTCTTTATCCTCGACTCGCGCATCAACAATAACTACTTCTAAATCAACTTTGTGGAAAAGTGCTGTTTCATTTTTTATAGTTTGTATTTCATTTATTCTTTTTAAATCTTTGTCCGAATATACAATTACAAGAAATATGCCCTTGCGGCATGAATCAATTTTCATATATTGTGGAAGTTGTTTTTTTAGCCCATTCCAAAAACGAGTATTTTTTGCTAATTTAGCTTCTAATAAGACTCTATTGCTATATCCACAACTAAAACGAAAATCTACTGGCCCCATACCTTGATTAACTTCGCGCGTAAAGTCAATATTATTGGCACGACAATGCTCATCAAGAATCCCTTTAAAAAGTAACTGAACATCTTCTTCGCTTCGAGGAGTCGTTCTTGTGTCATTCCACAATAATTTATATCCAGAACGTAGTTCAACAAAATCCTTGAAATAACCGACAAATTCTTTGATTTTTTGAAAGAAGCTATCGTCGTTTGTCACTTCTCCAAAAGAAAATCTATTGTTTGTCGCAATATCTTTTGATAATTCATACCAAACATATCGCAGTGTGGTTTTCATCAGTTCTCCAAACGAATTTGGATTTCGTTTTTCAACTATATCAATATATTCCTTTACTAAATCATAATTTTCGATTGCAATTTGTGCTATCTTTTCTTTATCAAGATTTTTATCTACTTCATAATTCAAATCATTTCTTAAACGTTCTGCTAAATCAATCGTGTCTGCAAAGTCATCAGTATTAATTTCAGGAAGAACATTTAAAAATGATTTCGGAACTAATAAAACGGGGGAGTCATTTTTGTACGGGTTAGTTGGTAATAAACATTCAGCACTACACCATCTTTTATACTCATAGTCAAATGTTGCATTTTGCAACCTTTTCTTTTTCATTGGTATTCCATGCAAGTTACATATTCTCTGTGTATATGTAACTAACCGCTGTTTCAATAAATTTGCAGTCATATCACTTAAGCGGTCTGGTCCAATACCTTCGCAAAATATTCCCAACTCTTCAAAATGAGATATATGAGTTATACCTTTTGAAATAATAGCACTAATATTTGCAGTTAAAGTTTTAGCCCACTCTGGTCCGGTGCCTGCTCCTTGTCGTTGTTTAGAATATCCCAAACAAATAGCGTTCACTTCTGGAAACATCAGCATGCTTTCCGCTTTTTTATAGCTTAAATGATTTTTCATACCTCCAGAATTGGCTATCAGTTCAAATGCCTGTTGAAAGAAGTACATCATTTCAGAGTAACTATCTTTGAACAAATCGTCGTTTGATTTAAATACTGCAAATGGATCAATAAATAACCGTGTATCTTGGTGTAGAATTGGATCGAACCATTCTTCATCTCCAATACAATTAATTTTATAGTATTCAGAAAAAAGCATCTTCTCCCTCCTTTACATATTTTCATTATATCAGAAATTTTTTGAAAATAATATATTAATGTTACGCAGTAGAACCTCATTTTTGAGGAAAAAGGTATAAATCTATTACTCTGGGCATTTTCATGTCTGTAAGCCTCTTAAATCAAGGCTATTTTGCCCTCTATTGCGTAACATTACTATGGCAATTCATGTAGCTATTTACACGAAGCAAAATCTATGCATACTTACGACTTCCGGCATTGGATTACCCGATATTGGATTTTCCGACATCGGATTATCCGACGTCGGAAAATCCAACGCAATTAAATAAAGATATATAAAGTAAAGATTAAATAATTACGGATTAAATCAATTACCCATTCCATTCCGTTCTCCCAATTCTTACTTTCATCATAAGCTACCGGAACGGAAGCGAAAAGAAGCGACAATGCAGAAATAATTATCCATTCAGAAAATCCATAATTCGTAGAGCGCGTAAGCGGTTTATCCGATTGCGCTCTCTTAGCCGCCCAACAGCAAAGACAGGGAAAGCCGTCAAGGACGTGCAAGCGTGCATTTTATCCTTGACGGCTTTTTCTGGCTCTGCTACTCCCTACCTGTCAAAACGAAATTGCAGGATAGCTTTGATAAGCTGTGCTTTCAGACGGTCTTGAATATCGTCGTTGATATGTCCTTGATAAGTAGACAGATATTTGATGTATCCGGTGTAATGCCGTAATACTGCGTCTATCGCTTTCGGCTCCCCAGCAACCGCTTTTTCAATGACTTCAAAGGGGATATGCTTCTTATTCCTCATAGTTCGTTTTCTCCAGTTCCTTTCTTAAATTCTTTAAAGCCGATAATTTCCAGTAGTTAGCTGTGCTTCTGCTCCGTCCGTACTCTTTCCCGACTTCTGTATCAGTATAGCCCAGAAAGAAATACATCAACAGGACAGTACGACGCTGTTCCGACAATTTGGATAATGCGTCGGCTAATCGCTCGCTAACAACAGTAACTTTTTGACCTTTCACAACAAAGGTTGTCGGCTTGTACTGCTCAAAATAATTATCCGTTGTAAATGGTTCAAAAGACGTTTTGGACATCAGATAGTCGAGCGATACTTCCCGTTTCTTCTTTTGCCTAAAATCACGGTATGCGTTGAGCGCGGCATTACGGAGAACGATTCTGCAAAAGGCGGCAAAAGCGTATTCGATATGCTCCATGAATTGTTCAGAATATCTCATTTTCTCATCACCCCCTTTCTTCCCAGTAGGGGGCTATTACAACAAACGCCCACGCAGAATAAGACCGCATGAGCGTTTGAAGAACATGAGTTATTATGACATACTAAATGAGCAGACAGTTCATACTCTTGGGCGGAATACTCTGTTGTATAAAACGGGATTTTTTTAATAATTGCCTATTAACCGATAGAATCATGGCGATACCTCCTTAATACCGCCATGGACATTTTTGCTGATATAATAGAAATGGGCGGCTCCATATTTCAAAGCCGTCCATGAAAGATTTTTGTGCATGAGGAATTATGCTGTACGACGGCTTTTTTTCTTTTGCCGTCGTGCGGCACTTTAACGTAAATGTTCAATATTTCCTGACTGTATATCGGTTATATGCTGTCTGATACGTTCTTCTGACCAATTCCACCACTTTATTTTAAGCAGAAAATCAATCGTTTCTTGGGTAAACCGTTTTCTTATAGGC